>JAFQVE010000054.1 GCA_017408185.1 Oscillospiraceae bacterium
TACGATGAGGCCGCGGTTTCAAACACAACAACTACCGGCTCATACACAAATGAGAATGCTATATACATTAAAAAAGGTACATATTATCTCTTTATAAATATGACCGAGGGCGAATGCGGAGCAAATACGCGCTATCTGCACGTTGAAAGCATTGAGCTTGTGCGTGAAGAGCCGCTTCCGCCGCTTACGGATATTGAAATTTCCGATCAGGAAATTTCCGTCGGAAAAAAGCTTGAGATAGAAGACCAAATCGTATGGAAGAGCAACGGCTCCCTTCTTGAGGGTACGTGTGATGTAACCTATGAAGTTCGTGACAACGCTTCCGGTGCACTGCTTGAAGGCAAGGACGGAAATATTTACGGAAGAGCACAGGGAAATGCAACTCTTCGTGTGACCGGCGAGATGGACGGGGATTTTGCATATAAGGACATTACCGTTACGGTAGAAGAGGACAATTCTTACTCCGGCGCAGAGCAGAAGATGTTTTTCTTCCTCAGCGGATATGCGGATACGAGTACGGCACTTACCTTCGTTGCCGATGAAATGAACGCTGAGAGCTTTGAAGAAAAGTTTCTTTTCTCGGAATACGGCGATGTACGTCCGTGGGCGATGGTGTCCGCAAATGTAACCCGAAGAAACAGTAAGGGGGCATTCTTTCCGCACGACAGCCAGTATCTTGATTTGTCGATAAATGATGCGGGCGAATGGGTTGCCTTTAAGGTAAAGGTACCGGCACCCGGAAAGTATGCCGTAGATATAGGTTGCTATTGCTATAAAAACGGCGGTCTTGCAAAAATCTATATGCTGCCGTATGACGAAGAGGTAATGACCTTTCAGAATATAGCAGATAATATCGACACGTATGCAAGCGAGGAAACCTTCGCGGCAGAGGCAGACACGTATATTGCCGAGGATGCAAACTCAGGTCCCAAGATGCAGAGCATGATGGGATCCTTCGTTGCGGATGAAAGCCTTGATTATTCAAAGGGATATACGGATTATCTTATGATAATCAAGTCTGATTACAGCAGAATAAATCCGGCAAGAAGCTATATTTATCTCCATACAATAAATTTTGTAGGTTCGGGGAATATTGCGGAAGCTGAGATTGACATCACGGACTCAGGTATCGGTATAGGCGAAACGATGGAGATATACGGAGTTTCGGCAAAGAATGCCGTAGGCGGTGCGTTTGATTTAAGCGGTGCGTATATCGAGCACAGTGTGAAAGACGGCTCGGAGGATATCTTAGAGCTTACGGAGGACGGAAAAACCTTCAGGGCAAAGAATAACGGAACGGCGATTATAGAAACGCTTATTCTCCTTGAGGGATGCGCGTATGTAAAGGAGACGGAAATAACTGTTGCTCCGGAGTTTATGAGTCGTGCGGCATATCTCTACAGCGTGGGGAATGCCGTTGTGGGAAAACAGGTGGAGTTTACAAGCCGGATTGAGCAGGAAAACCGTAAGGTACTCTCCGTCGGCGAAATTGAGAGCCTCGAGATCATTTCGGAAGAGCCTGCCGGAGAGGTGGTAACGCTTCTTCCTGACGGAAAAACTATTGAAGCAATCGGCACCGGAAGCGTTACGGTGCGCGGTGTTGTAAATGCGCGCGGAAAGAGATATACCACAGAAGAGATAACGGTTGTTGTAAGTCCGATTACAACGCCGTATCCGGCAAACTTCTCGATTTCTTTCCCGAGGGTATCATACAGCGATAACGTTGAATTTTTAAGCTATTACGAGCGCTATACCGCTGAGAGAAACTGGGTTTTCAACAAAATTGTGAACTATTCAAGCGGGTATGACAAGATAAAGCTTTCAACGTATGACCACGCGGCTATTGTGTGGAAGAAAAATGTTGAGCCGAGATATATCGCGTTTAAGACCTTCTTCTCAGCTCCCGGAAAATATGAGGTTTCGCTTGAGGGTGTTTCGCGTTACCGTGCGGCAAACGCAGAAGTTTATGCGATTCCGTTCAGCCGCGAGAATGAGAGCAATCTTGAAAGCCTTATGCAGACCGGAAATGAATACTATCTCGGGCATATAGATATGTATGACCCGGATGAGTCCTCCGCCGGAATAAAGAATACCGTGACGGCGGAAGGCGCAACCGGCGCGATAGCCTCTGCCGGGGAATATCTTGTTGTGTTGAAGCTTGCACCCGGAAAGTCTGCAGCAGCAGGGCGTGATGATGACTGTCTGTACATCAAGCATATTTACTTTAAAAACAAGAGCGCATTTGCTTCAGTTGAGCTTAAGGCGGAAAATGACGTAACGCAGATTGAGGCAGGAAATAAGCTTGCGCTTACTCCGAAGCTTTATTCGGGTGACGGCTCTGTTATAGAATACGAGCCCGGTGATGTAAGCATCGTTTACACATCGGATAACAGGGAAGTAGCGACTGTTGACGAAAACGGAACTGTTATGGCGGTAAACGAGGGAAAGGCAAATATCACGGCCTCTGTAACGCTCGGTAAGGTAACGGTAAGCGGAAGCATTGAGATAAGCGTTACCGACAGCTCCGGCGTTGATACAGACCTTGGTATCACGGCAACGGTATCTCCGGACACGGTGTTTGCCTATGCGTCAACGCAGATAAAACTTCATGTTGCGATGAAGAGCGGAAGATGGGTCCAAATCCCGTATGAACATATAACGTGGAACGTTGTAAGCGGTGAGGATTTCGCAACTGTTGCAGATGACGGTACGGTTACCGGCAGGCTTGTCGGCGATATCGTGATACAGCCGGTTGTGGATGAGAATTACAAGGAGAATATTTTGGAGATTGAAATAGCTCCCGTAACGGTTCATATTGTGTGGGACAGTACGCTCACACCGTCAATTTACACAATTGATGAGCGCGCAAATGCGATTGAGAACGCAAAGAAATATTCGTGGGCAAAATCCACTGCGAAAGCGGCTGCAAGCCGTGCGGATAAGTATGCCGACAATATTGATTTCCTTTATAATATGGTTGCTCCGGAGGGGCTTCCGCGCTCATATCACATCGGACATAAGTATGACCCGCGCCGTCTGTTCTGCCGCTACTGCGGTGAGGATATCGGCTCGGAATACGGTGCATACGGCTTTGTGGCGGACCCGATGAGCCGTGAATGGAA
>JAFQVE010000472.1 GCA_017408185.1 Oscillospiraceae bacterium
CGGAGTACTTCTGTCCTCGCTTCTTCTCTCCGAGCAGAGCAACGTTTCACCGATAAACCTCGTAATCACACTCGTTTTAATCTGCACGGGAATACTTTTGCTTAATTATAAAAAGAATTAAAACCTTATCACCCATGACGCAATTTTCCGGAATGCTCTGTACAGCGGATTTTCCAATTCTTTTCCCGCATCGCGAAGCTTTCCTCTTATATCAATATTCTGTGGACAATGCTGTTCACACTTTCCACAGCCAATGCAGTTTGACGCGGCTGTGGAGTTTTTTCTCATTGCGGTACACATAAAATAATCTCTCATTCCGGCAAACTTGCTGTCAGAATACACTCTGTTGTATGCCGCAAATACGCCCGGGATATCCACGCCCTTCGGACACGGCACACAGTAGCGGCAACCGGTGCACGGCACCTTCATTCCCGCGTTTATCGCCTTTACCACGCCTGCCAGCATCTCTTCATCCGCAGCCGTAAGCTCTCCGATACGTGCCGAGTCCGCCACGCGGCAATTTTCCTCAAGCATTTCCATCGAGTTCATCCCCGAGAGAACCGTTGTTACCTCCGGCTGATTCCATAGCCAGCGGAAAGACCACTCGGCCGGAGTATATTTCGGCGTATGCTCCCTGAAAATACGCATTGCCTCCTCCGGCAGACGGTTTACAAGCTTTCCTCCGCGCAGCGGCTCCATAATCATAACAGGAAGTCCTTTTTTGTTTGCGTGTAAAAGCCCGGTGCGTCCCGCCTGGGTGTGCTCATCCATATAATTGTATTGAATCATACAGAAATCCCAGTCATACACATCAACAAGAGAGCAGAACATTTCTGAATTGCCGTGGTATGAAAAACCTATCTGACGGATTTTTCCGCTCGCCTTTTTCTCTGCAATCCACTCCTTTATACCAAGTCCGCAAAGGCGTTCCCATGTGGCGGTGTCCGTAAGCATATGCATAAGATAATAATCAATATAGTCCGTGCGGAGACGTGATAACTGCTCATTAAACAAGCGGTCAAGATCCTCGCGGGTTTTGATAAGATAATGCGGAAGCTTCGTCGCAATATTTATTTTTTCACGGAGATTGTTTTTCTCAAAAATCTCTCCAACTAAGACTTCGTTTCCGGGATAGATATACGCCGTATCAAAATAGTTCACGCCCATTCTGTACGCCGCCAGAATCTCACGCTCTGCCTCGGCAAAATCAAATTTGCCCATCTTCTTTTTAAAGCGCATACAGCCAAAAGCCAAAGCCGATATGTCATTTCCGTATTTATCCTTGCGGTATTGCATTCTCTTACTCCTCCTTATTGCCATGTTGCGGTTCGCCGGCGAGCGCCGAACCCTACAATCATTATACTTCAATCACATATGTTTTTCAATATTTTTCAGAATATGATCGTCCGCAAATTTACTTTCACAAAAAAATTTGGAAAATTTGAAAAAAAGACTTGATTTTTTCCTCACAATGTGTTATTATAGTTAAGCTGTTTGGAAAGATATGCGCTGCTAGCTCAGCTGGATAGAGCGTCTGGCTACGGACCAGAAGGTCGGGGATTCGAATTCTCCGCAGCGCGCCACGGCATCAAGAAGGACTTGAGAGAAATCTCAAGTCCCTTTCTTTTTAAACAATCTGTAACATCATATCTAATCACCTTGAAAGCGGGGAATAATTGTAGTAAAATGTAATCACTATATATCCGGAGGAATTCTTATGCGCGGTTTTTTTCAAAGATTCAATAACACTGTTCAGCGTTTTATGTACGGACGCTACGGAGTTGACGAGTTCGGCTCATTTTTGCTTATAACAGGCATGGTGCTGGCTTTTCTTTCTTTGTTCCGCCTGTTTTTCTGGCTAAGTATCCCGGCACTTGCTATCTTTATCTGGTCATACGTTCGTATATTTTCAAAAAACTTTGCAAAGCGGCAAAGTGAGCTTGCAAAATACTGGAGAATCCGCTCACGCGTGCGCGATAAATTAGCTTTCTGGAAAAGCAAAATGAAAGACAAAAACCACCGCTACTACCGCTGTAAGCTTTGCAGAACGGTTATGCGCGTGCCGCGCGGCAAAGGCAAGATTGAAATCACCTGTCCGAAATGCAGAAGCAAAATAATTAAAAAGACATAAAGATAAAGGACGTGCCCGAATGTGTTTTTCACATTCCCGCACGTCCGCGTTTTTTCGTCAGGATTCTACGCTATATGAAAAGTTTAATTCATCCTGACATAGATCATCAAGAATTTCAAAAAATATTGAGCAATGCTCCTGTAAATCCTCGGACATCGAGAAAAATCCACGTATTATCGTGTGCGTCTTTTCGTCGAACAATCCACGGAAGCAATCCCAAAGCGCATCCCAGTTTTCCCCGTAATATTCCGGAAATCCGAAGTTCTCTTTCAATATAAGATGAAACTCTCCCAACGTTTTACACCTGCTAAAATCAAGAATTATCGGATTGGCCGTAATAATCTTGAATTGATAATATTCATCCGGAAATTTACCATTTCTGCAATCCGGCAGAATATATTTGAAGTTAGGCGACACTTTTTCAAGCTGATAAAATATCTCCAATATTTTAAAACTTTCCTTTTGCAAAGTCCTTGGCATTGCAAAGAAGTTAACGATAATAACATTTGCGCACCTCTCCTTGAAATCATCTTCTCGGTTTTTAAACACATATTCCAACATTTTTTTTACGTCAAATCGATTTTGCACTTCATATTGCCAAAAAGAAAACTTTTCTTTTACTTCTTCCAATACATCACTAAAAGAACTCACATTTCCAAAATCAAGAATTATCGGATTGGCCGTTAACGTCTGTATCATTTTTTCATCAAATTTAAACATACTCTGCCTCCTCAAACTATCTCAACATATGTCTCGTAATGGTCAAAGGTAACAAATATCAGACCGTCATTAGAAAAAACTATCCGACTCATACCGCGATATCTCCCGCTATATTCTAAGTCTGCCTCATACCATATTCGTCCCTCTGCTGTAGGAAGATGCCCATTTTTATTGTGGTAAACACCGCCTACTATCATTTTTCCAGGAAGAATCTCTTGCAAATTCCCTTTATTAGGCTTCCATCCACTCTTTTTTGCCTCTTTCATTGTTATGTAATAATCAGGCAGTTTCCCGAACATCTTCAGCCACCAATCTGCTCCATTTGCGCCTCTGCCGGTTGTTTCTCCAGCAAAACAAGCTTGCATTTCTGTTATTTTGCAACGACAATTGGGATGTATAGGTGGTTTTGGAATAAATTTCTTACCGAATTCATAAACCTTTCCGTGAAGTTCACGGCAAGCATGGCATGTATAAATATCTAACATCTGTGCCTTCCATGCACAATAATTTTGTGAAATCATATTTTCTCCTTTTGTAGTATTAAGTTGAAATGACGCATATTTATCTTCCAGGTACTATTTACTTTAATTTTTCAGCCAGTAATTCTGTGCACCAATTTACTAACCTTAATGTAAATATCTCAAATCCAAAGCGCGCATTGCATCATTTTTAATGATATAATATCACTTAACTCTTTTTTCGTCAATAGTTTTTTCGAAGTTTTTCAAAGAAAGTAAATACAAAATAAGTGACAGAGTATATTCTGCCACTTATTTTGTACTCACTTATTCTTCTGAAGTTGTTCTTTTATCATCATATCCTTGACCTTCATAAGGCGGGTAAGGTTTCCACGCTCATTTTCGTCAAGCTTCATCGTTATCATGCGTATCGTTTCCGCAAGCTGCGGTATCATAACATACTCAAGCGCATTTACGCGTCTGCGCGTTTTTTCAATCTCCTGCGCAAGAAGCTGAGCAGATTTTTCCACCTCGGCAAGGCGCAGAAGCTTCGGCAAAAGACGCGCAAGACCGTCCACCGCATCGTCAAGCTCGCCGGAGGTCATTGCATAGCCGTAAGGATATACGGATTTTCCGTCACTTGCCGAAAAAGAAAATTCGGGAACATCAACGCTCATTATGTTTTTGTATGATATGTCAAGCTCTACGGACTTTGTCGGACACATAAGCGACTGCTCCATCATCTCGGGAGACATCACGGCACCTGCAACGGCAAAGCCACGGTTCGCCGCAGAGATTTCGCGCTCTACCTCAGCGCGAAGCTCTTTGTTCTCGCGGATAATGTCGAGAAAGCGCTTCATCAGCTCGTCCCGCTTATCTTTTAAAAGCTTATGACCTCGGCGCGCTGTGGTAAGACGGTTTTTAAGCCGCTTTAGCTCCATACGCGTCGGGTTAACATTCATTGTTGCCATAGGAAAAACTCCTTAAGCCTTATTTTCCGGCAGATATTTTTCAATAAGCTCAGGCTTTATACGCTTAAGCTCTGACTTAGGAAGAATGGAAAGAAGCTCCCAGCCGAGATTCAATGTCTCCTCAATCGAGCGGTTCTCGTCATAGCCCTGGCTTACATATCGAAGCTCGAACTGCTCAGAGAACTTGGCGTACAGCTTATCAATATCGGAAAGCGCCGCTTCACCAAGAATTGTCATAAGCTCCTTCGCTTCTTTTCCGCGTGCATACGCCGCAAAGAGCTGGTTCATCGTTCCGGCGTGGTCCTCACGCGTTTTTCCGTCACCGATTCCCTTGTCCTTAAGACGTGAAAGAGACGGAAGAACATCTACCGGAGGCAGAACATTCTTTCGATAAAGCTCACGCGAGAGGATAATCTGCCCCTCAGTGATATATCCCGTAAGGTCCGGGATTGGATGTGTCTTGTCATCCTCGGGCATTGAAAGAATCGGAATCATCGTTATGGATCCCTCGCTGTCGAGGTTTCTGCCCGCACGCTCATACATCGTTGCAAGGTCGGTGTAGAGATAACCCGGATATCCGCGGCGCCCCGGAACTTCCTTACGCGCCGCCGAAACCTCACGAAGAGCCTCGGCGTAGTTTGTGATATCCGTCATAATGACGAGCACGTGCATATCCTTCTCAAATGCAAGGTATTCTGCCGCCGTAAGTGCCATACGCGGGGTAGAAATACGCTCAATCGCAGGGTCATTTGCGAGGTTTATAAAGAGCACTGTGCGGTCAATTGCACCTGTGCGCTTAAAGTCCGAGATGAAGAAATCTGCTTCCTCAAATGTGATACCGATAGCGGCAAACACAACGGCAAACTTTGCATCAGCGCGCAAAACCTTTGCCTGACGCGCAATCTGTGCGGCAAGCTGTGCGTGCGGAAGACCGGAACCGGAGAAGATAGGAAGCTTTTGACCGCGGACAAGGGTGTTAAGACCGTCGATTGTCGAAATACCGGTCTGGATAAACTCATCGGGATAGTTGCGCGATGCAGGATTCATCGGGGTACCGTTTATGTTGCGGCGCTCCTCCGGAAGAATTTCCGGACCGCCGTCACGCGGTCTGCCCATTCCGTCAAAAACGCGGCCGAGCATATCCTCGGAAACACCAAGCTCTATTCCGTGACCGAGAAAACGCACGGAGCTTGCGGCAAGGTTAATTCCCGCACTGCTTTCAAAAAGCTGAACCAAAACGTCCGAGCCGTTGACCTCAAGAACCTTACAACGGCGGCGTTCACCGTTCGGAAGCTCAACCTCGCCGAGCTCGTCATATGCAACGCCCGTTACATCCTTTACAAGCATAAGAGGACCTGTAACCTCTTGGATAGTACGATATTCCTTAAGCATTACTCTTCCTCCTTTGCCGAGATAAGGCTCTCTGCTTCACTTTCCATGAGAGCTTCTATTTCATCATAAACCTTATTGTATGTGTCATTCGGCGCGTCCTTTGCACGTCCGAGCTTTTCGCGTGCCTGCATTGCAAATACCTTGTTCGGGTCTGCCCCTGCAGAGATAGCCTTTTTACCGAGATCGTGATACTTTAGAACAAGCTGCATAAGGTGCGCCTGCTTTGCAAGCGGAGTGTAGCTGTCCGTATCAGAAAATGCATTCTGCTGGAGGAAGTCCTCACGGACAATCTGCGCAACCTCAAGGGTCAGGCGGTCCTCTGCCGAAAGTGCATCAATACCGACAAGTCGGACAATTTCCTGAAGCTCTGCCTCAAGCTGCAGAAGCCCCATTGCACGGCTTCTGTTTTTCATAAACTCGCGTGATACGTTTTCATCAAACCACGCGCCAAGACGGTCGAGATAGAGCGAATATGAATTAAGCCAGTTAATTGCCGGGAAGTGGCGGCGGTATGCAAGGGAAGAATCAAGTCCCCAGAAAACCTTTACAATTCGCAGTGTTGCCTGCGAAACAGGCTCTGAAATGTCACCGCCCGGAGGTGATACCGCACCGATTGCGGTAAGCGAGCCGCGTCTTTCCTCTCCCGAAACGGCAACTATTCTGCCGGCACGCTCGTAGAACTGTGCAAGACGGGATGAAAGGTATGCAGGATAGCCTTCCTCACCCGGCATTTCTTCAAGACGGCCGGACATCTCACGCAATGCCTCTGCCCAGCGGGAGGTAGAGTCTGCGATAACCGCAACGTCATACCCCATATCTCTGTAATATTCCGCAATCGTTATACCCGTATAGATAGACGCCTCACGCGCCGCAACAGGCATATCTGATGTATTTGCAATAAGCACGGTGCGCTTCATAAGCGACTCTCCCGTCTTCGGGTCACGAAGCTCAGGGAATTCGCGCAGAACATCTGTCATTTCGTTTCCGCGCTCTCCGCAGCCGATGTATACGACTATATCAACGTCAGACCACTTTGCAAGCTGATGCTGAACAACGGTCTTTCCGCTTCCGAACGGGCCGGGAACTGCCGCGGCACCGCCCTTTGCAATCGGAAACATTGTATCAATAACGCGCTGACCGGTAATCATCGGAACATCCGGCGGCATTTTTTCTTTGTATGGACGTCCCACGCGAACCGGCCACTTCTGAAGCATCGAAACTTCTTTTATTTCTCCGCTGTCGGTCTTTATTTTGCAAACGGTATCCTCAACCTTAAAGGAACCGCTGTTTATCTCAGTAATTTCGCCTGAAACGCCGTGCGGAACCATAATTCGGTGTTCTACAATAACGGTCTCAGCAACCGTACCGATAATGTCACCCGCCTGCACGCGCTCGCCTGCCTTGCGCGTAGCTGTAAATTCCCACACGCGATCACGGTCAACGCTCGCAACATCTATACCGCGCTTTATGTTGCTTCCCGAAAGCTCACGGATTTTCTCAAGAGGACGCTGAATACCGTCATAAATATTCTCGATAAGTCCCGGTGCGAGCTCTACGGAAAGCGGCGCACCCGTAGTGACAACCTCGTCACCGTAGCCGATGCCCGCCGTTTCCTCATAAACCTGAATTGAAGCGCGGTCACCGCGCATTTCGATAATTTCTCCGATAAGCTTATCCTGTCCGACGCGAACAACGTCGAACATATTCGCGTGGGAAAGCCCCTCCGCTACTATAAGCGGACCGGAGACCTTTATAATCTTTCCGCTTGTCATAGATTTATCTTCCTTCCTATGCCAGAATATCCGCGCCGACTGCGCGCTCAACAGCATCGTGCACGTTCTTCATTCCGATGCCGAGGCTTCCGCCCTTGCCCGGAACGAGAATAACCGCAGGCAGGGGGCTGTCTTTATACTTTGCAATTTCCTCCGGTATCTTTTCCGCAAGCTGTTCTGTTATATATATTACCGCGAAGCCTTCCTTCGCAAGAGAATGAAGACTTTTCTTTGCCTCATCCGCAGTTTCACAAGCCTTCACGGTAAAGCCGAGCGTGCGATAGCCGAGGACGCTCATCCTGTCACCTAAAACTGCAAGCTTATATCCCATGGCCATTACACCCTCAATCTGCTTTTAATTTCATCTGCAGAAAGGCCTTCTGCCTTTCCCGCCATAATAATTCTTACCGTCATTTCTTCTGCCTCGCGGGCTGCGATGTATGCAATAATCGGGCGCTCATCAAATGCAACATACCGCGCCGCTTTCATATATTCAATTCCCGCAAGGTCAAGCGCGCGCTCAAACTCTAAAAGCGTGCCGTTATTCTTTGCCGCAATCTCTCCAAGCTCAGCCGCGCCAAGAAGCGGTGATGAAGCACACGCTCCGGTAAAATCACGCACAAGAAGTGCATCAGTGCGCAGTTTCCCGCCCGGCACAAGCGCACGGCGCAGTATATCGTCATCACGCCCCTGCCGTGCCGCACGTACAGCGGTGCGCAAATTTGCAATATCCGCAAGAAGCGACACATATCCGCGCAAAAACTCACTTTCTGAGCTTTCCGCCGCCGTGATAAGCATCTCAAAATACGCACGGTCAAGTGCGATATCCGCAAGGCACGCATCCCCCGTGCGGGAGAGAATGTCACGTGCCTCAAGGAACGCTTTGCCCATTTTTTCGGGAAGCGCGCTCACATCCCCCGTGCGGTATGCCGAAATTATGTCTTCTTTTGAAACCGTTCCGGAATCGGAAAGAAGTCTCTCTGCATCGGAGCCCGAAAGAGATGCTTTTATAACGGTTTTTATGTTGTGAAAATCGTATTTGAGTGCAAAAACATCAAAAATAGCACGGTTTTCGCAGATTTCATCGATAAGCTTTCCGGTCTTTTCACGCATCCGTACAATTGCGGCGCTTACATCGGAAAAGCTGTCTCCCGCGACATCACCGTATCCTGCATCTGAAAGAATCTTTGCCGCCTCAGGTGCGGTTTTTGCATCACACATACGCGAAATATCGCGCTCAGTAAGAAGATTTTTCTCATTTGCGCGCACGCGCATAGTCGCGTATAAATAATCTGTATCTTTTATTTTCATCGGAACCTCCGACTTCTGCATTATAGCAGTATATAATTTAACCAAAAAGAATCTCGGCAATCTCAAGCTGGAGCTCATCGCGAAGCTCATGGGCAAGACGGGAGAATGTGCAGTTTATCTCCGTATTCCCACGCTTGAAAATGAACCCACCGCCGTGAGAATGCGTCTTCTCCGAGACGGTTATCCCCTTGTTTGCCGAGCATTTTGCAAGGATTTTTTCTTTCAGCGAAGCATCCTTTTCCGCAAGAACAAGCTCACCGCTCTCTCCATCCGCCGCGCGGATTGCAAGGGATGCAAGCGCTAAAACAAGCTCGTCTCCCGAAAGAGAAGCAAGCTTTTCTTCCGCCATGTCAAACGCTTCGGAGATAAGCTCCTGCTTTTTTGCAAGAGAACAGCGCCGGGCATCCGATGATGCCGAGCTTTCAATGCGGAAAGCCGCATCCTCGGCATCCTTTTCCGCGCGGACAAGAATTTTTTCACGCACGCCCTCTGCTTTTTTTGCATATTCAGCGCGCAACGCTCTTGCCTCCGCCTCTGCCGCCGCGATAATCTCACGTGCGGTGTTCTCGCCTTCGTCTGCTATTCGTTTTGTGATATTGTCAATCCCGTTCATATCGTGAAAACCGCCTTAGTTAATTCCGTTGAGCATAAGGAATGATACGAGAAGAGCAAGAACAGCATAGGTTTCAACCATTGCGGCATAAATCATTGCCTTTGAAACCTCTTCCGGACGCTTTGCAACGATTCCCACACCTGCTGCCGCAACTCTGCCCTGACGAATAGCTGAAAAGTATCCTACAAACGCTATCGGAAGGCATGCAAGGAAAATGTAGAGCCCCTTCATCACGGTAATTTCTATCTGCGGATCTCCTCCGACTGCGCCAACCTTAAGCAATACCAGGAATGCAATGAGAAGACCGTAAATACCCTGTGTTGCCGGAAGAGCCTGAAGCAGAAGCGTCTGACCGAACTTTGACGGATCCTCTGCTACAACTCCCGATGCTGCCTCACCGACGATACCTACTCCCTTAGCCGAACCCATACCGGACAAAAACGTTGCGAGTGCTGCGCCTGCAAGCGCGAGTGCTAATCCTAATTCCATTTTAAATTTCCTCCTTGATGACATCAATATTTTTTGTTTTGATTGAAAGCGGAGCAAAAAGCCTTCCGCCGCTCTCATAGAATTTTCCGAAATACTCAACGTACTGAAGACGCGCCGAGTGAACAAAAGACCCTACGAGATTTATTGCTATATTAAACACATGGCCAATCACGAAAACGACAAAGAATCCTATCGGTCCCGTAAGAATCCCCATTGTGTTAATAACGTTTCCGACGACAGCCGTCGAAAGTGACAGCGCGAGCAATCGCGAATATGAAAGAATATCCGAAAAATATCCGGTTATATCATATAAGCTGAGCACACCGCTGAAAAACTTACCTATTATATTCTTCTTGGCACGTCCCTGAGTCAGTATCAGTCCCAAGGCTCCTGCTCCGAGAACATAAAGGCCTACCTTTGCATTGAATATGCAGGTGATCGCACCCGCAAACAGAACCCACCAGAATCCGATATCGAAAATCGCATCCCATACCTGACCGTCGCGTATCATCATATACGCCTTTACTGCCATACCGGCAACTATCTGAATTCCGCCGAGAATAAGCGAGAATATCAGCATCGTCATCGGGTCATTTGTCGGGTTAAACCACAGCGCAGTGTCATACGGGAAAACCTTTCCCGTGAACAGCCTGTATACCGAAGGGATTGCGTCTCCGAAAAATCCGCCGAACAAAAGTCCCCACAGCACAGTGGATGCACCGCAGATTATCGCGAGCTGCATAAAGTTTTTAAATCCTCCGCGCGGTTTCATTTTTAAGAGAGCGAAAATACCGGCAAGCATAAGAAGAAGTCCGTATCCTGCATCGGAAAGCATAATCCCGAAGAACATCGCAAAAAACGGCGCCATTGTCGGGTTCGGGTCAATTCCACGATATGCCGGCGGACTGTACATATTCGTTACCGTTTCAAACGGAGAAATGAGCCTTGTGCTGTGCGTCAGCGTCGGTGGCTCCTCATCCTCTTCCGGATCACGGAACTCATACGCCGTTCCGTTTTCTTCGAAAATTTCCGTAAGCATTTTTTCCTCACGCGCCGGGCACCAGCCCTCTATATAGAACACGCGAGCCGTCTCTATTCCCATTTTCTCAGCATCCGCTACGGCAAGCCTCGTTTCAAGTGCATCGTGAACCACAAGAAGTCTGTCGTAAACATCCTCCGTCACGGAAAGCGATGCTTCCGTTTCTGAAATCCTATTTTCAATCTCTGATATTTCTTTCCGGAGCTCCGAAATCTTATCCTTTGCCGTTTTATCAACACCGGCAAATCGGACAATCGCACCGCCGATTTGCTTAAGTGCATCACGCACACGCTCTGTATCATCGGAAAAGCTCAGCACAAAAACGTAGTTAAGTTCGCGGTCAGCTGATACGACAAAACACTCTGAAAGCTCACTTGCCGTTGCAACCGCCTGCATTATATCTTCCGCGCTTTTTGATGCGGGCACGGTAGCGAGCGTCGCATCGTAAAACCTGCCGGACG
>JAFQVE010000473.1 GCA_017408185.1 Oscillospiraceae bacterium
ACTTATATCGCCTACTATAACCATATGGCAACGTGGTTCGCACCGAAGGATGAACAAAGATTTGTTATGGGTGCAGTGAACAGTCTGGCAAACGCGTACTTGTATACCGGCGACGAGAAATACGGAAGAGTTGGCGCTGTTGTGCTTGACCGTGTGGCTGATATCTACCCGGAACTTGACCTTCGTACATATCCGCATATGGCCAATACCAGCGGCGGGGCGGCCAAGGGAAAAGCGGTAGGAAGCATCTGGGAAACCTATGTTACCGAAGAAATGGCAAGAGCTTATGATATGTTATTTCCGATGTATGACGACCCACAGGTGGTGGAATACATTGCAGCCAAGGCGGAACAGTATAATATTGAAAAGAAATTTGATGCAGAGGGAAAGGTCACTCCGGAAACGATACGAAAAAACCTCGAGGACGGAATTTGTCTCGAGATATATAAAGCAAGTGCCGATGCGCAAAATCAGGGCAATTTCGGTTTGCATCAGCTTTCTGTTACTCTTGCCGGCATTGCGTTGGACAACCATCCGGAAACAGATGAAATGCTTGATTGGGTTTTCGGACACAGTGAAACAGACAACCGCACATATAACACCGGCGGTGGGGTGAATGAGGCGCTGATAAGTGATGTTACACGTGACGGTCAGGGAACGGAGTCGCCGCAATATAATTTGTTGTGGGTAACACAGCTTATCGACATTGCAACAACGCTTGCAAACTATGATGAATACGAAGGAATGGCGTTGTTTGATAATCCGAAGTATGTGGGTATGATAAAATCATATGCTCCGTTGACCTTGGTAAAACGAGGTCTTGCGACGATAGGCGACAGCGGATTTGCGGTTCACTTTTCTTCGATGCCGGATGATAATGTTCTCCTTGAAGGTTTTAAATATACCGGTGACGAGGAAATCGCCCAACATCTGTATATGCTGAAGGACCGCGATGTTTCAGAACTGCATTATGACATATTCACACGCAATCCGGAAAGCGTCGCAGATGAGATAGAAGCAATAATCGAGGCTCAGGGTGAATATAACTACGACAAAAGCTCAATGCTTACCGGATTTGGGTTCGCAGCATTGCGTGCCGGTACACTTTTCAACGCATCTGCAGGCAGCGCCGGAATAAAAGACACAATGCGCGACTTCACAATTTATTTCGGAGGAGCCGCATCTCACAGTCACTGTGATATGCTCAATCTCGGCGTAGAAGCTTACGGAATAGGAATGACCACGGATTTGGGCTATCCGGAAGTACCGTCTGCAACAGACCCAAATCGTCACCAATGGATAACCCCTACAATTTCACACAATACGGTTGTAGTTAATGAGCAGAGCCAGAACAAGACGGAGGCGGCTCAGAAACCATTGCATTTTGACGCGAAAGACACTCGCGTAAAGGTTATGGATGTTGAGGCTCCGGAGGCATACGGTGAATGCGATGAATACAGAAGAACTGTTGTTATGGTGGATTACGACAGTGAGGTTTCGTACGGAATAGATTTCTTCCGTATACTCGGCGGAAGTGACCACCTGTATTCCTTCCATGCAAACAGTGAAACTCATCCCCAAACCTCGGATGACCTGTCCTTTGAAAAACAAATAGGTGGAACATATGCCGGCGCAAGCGTCCCGTTTGGCGCAGATCCGTATACCAACACGTCTTCTGCATACGGCCTTTTGAAATATCCGCTCGGCTACACATGGCTGTTTGATGTTTACCGTGCAGACAATCCAAGAGTAGAGAGCTTTTACATCGATTATGAAATAGAGGATTTCAGAAAGCATTCGAGGAATCCGGACACAGATATGCGTCTTCGTATGACTATGGTAAATGATTTCAAGGCAGATGAAGTTACACTTGCAAGCGGATTGCCGACGCGTATAGCTAAAAACGAGGTTATAGACCATCTTGAGTATATGCTTGTGAGAAGAAAGGGGAAGAACCTCGATACACTTTTCGCAACGGTTATAGAACCCTATAACAAAATGCGGTATATAAAAGAAGATGGTATAAAACGAGTTGATGTTGAGCCTGATACAAGTGCTTACGGAGATAAGCGTGCAGCTGCGGTAAAGGTTGAGCTTAAAGATGGCAGAGTTGACTATATTGTATATGCTCAGGATAACAGCACAACCTATACGATCACAGATCCGGATACAGGCTACAGCTTCTTCTTCCGCGGATTTGTTGGAGTATGGACTGTAAAGGATGGTGTAAATGTATACAGCTATGTAAACGATGGCGAGATGATAGGTGACGGTACAGTGTTTAAAGAGAACATGGATGCATCTGTCGGCGGAACTGTAGTAGCATTTCAGGATGAGCTTTCGTTTGATAACTGGATAGAGGTTGAGCTTGACCGCGAATTTACGGAGGAAGAAGCGCGGGAGCTTGTTGACAGAATGATAAATGTTGAGCGTATCGGTTCCGGAAACTCGGCGTTTATGATAACCGGAATAACCATGAAAACTCCAACGCGTGCAGTTCTTGATCTCGGTGGGGTTACAACCATAGCAGGCTTTGTTGACAATGCAAATGAAGAGCTTGGTTATGAATACGATGTGGCTGTCGGCAGAAGCTTTGAAATTCCGATGTCATATGAAGTAAATCCGGCACCGGTATTTGATGAGACTGCGGACAACATTACGACTTCTGCAGGAAGCTCGGTAAGCGTAAAGTTAAATGCAAGCTCCGAGGAAGGCGCAGTAGTATATTCTGCGCGAACTCTTCCGCGAGGAGCAAGCTTCAATACAGAAACCGGAATATTCACGTGGAAGCCGGATGCTTCGCAGATAGGGGAAAGCCTGGTCGCGGTTGACGCAACCGACGAATACGGAAGAAGCAGTACACAGTATTTTACCGTGACCGTTTACGGCTCGACGACGTCGAAACCATCAGAAGATAAGGGGAATGACGCTTCAGCTTCTGCCGGTTCCTCCGGCGGCGGGGGAGGCGGCGGTGGCGCGCCGGATTCCACCCAATCCGATGAAAAGAACAACGACGATAGCCTTCTCCTCGAGGAGAAGGTGCCGAGCGGAGACGAGGCGGATGAGGTGGAAAAATCGCAATTTACTGACCTGTCTAACCACGTATGGGCATCCGATGCAATAAACGCGCTTGCGGCAGATGGAATAATAAAGGGCACGACCGCAAGCACGTTTAGCCCTGCCGCCAACATCACCCGTGCGGATTTCGCGCTGCTGCTCGTCCGTGTATTTAACCTCACAAGCGATGATATAACGAACTTTGACGATGTATCGGAAAATGACTACTTTGCATCTGAGCTTGCAATAGCGAGAAATACGGGTATCGTCAACGGCATCGGAGACAACCGCTATGCTCCGCGTAATACAATTACTCGACAGGATATGATGGTAATGGTGTATAGGGCTATGCAAAGCCTTAATGTAGGGTTCGGCGAGAACAGTGAACCGCAATACATAGACTTTGCCTCTGTTGCTGCTTACGCACAAGACGCCGTTTCGGCATTAATCGGCGCAGGAATCGTCAACGGAAAGAACGGGCTGATTGCCCCTGTAGACTACACGACAAGAGCTGAGGTTGCAGTGCTCATCAAAAGAGTAGCAGACTATGTTAAATAAGAGGGATACACTCGAATAGAATATAATTCAGCGCTGATTTTTCTGAAATTGAATGGATTGCAGTTGAGAATATTTCACTGTAATCCATTCTTCATATTAGAAAAATTTTCATTTAACTTGAAATTCACATATCTCTTTGTTATAATTAGTAAGAAAATAAAATTAATGTTTGGAGGATAACCATGAAAAAAACCTCTTATCTTGCGCGCTGTTCGCTTATAGCGGCGGCGTATGCCGTTCTTACTCTTGCGTTTCCTGCGCTGTCTTACGGGCCTGTTCAGGTGCGAGTGAGCGAAGCACTCTGCATCCTGCCGTTTTTTATGCCGGAGGCGGTGTGGGGGCTGACCGTGGGTTGCTTTGTCGCAAACCTTGTTGGTGTTACTATGGGCGTTACGCTG
>JAFQVE010000474.1 GCA_017408185.1 Oscillospiraceae bacterium
ATCAAAAGCAGTAAATAAATTAGGTGTTGAACTTACCTACGAGGTTCATATTAAAGATGACAATACCGGCTTCGTAAACAAAGTATCAGCCTGCGAGGGCGTAACCAATGCCGTTCTCGTTTCATATAACGGCGAGTATATGTCATAAATCCTATGATAAGCTCGAAGAAATTTGATTTAATCGCCATAGCGCTTACTGCATTGGTTTTAGTAGGTATAATATGTGCGATGTTTCTTCCAAAAGATATGTTAACCGGAAACGCTACGGGTGTTTTTAATTACGGCGATTTGCATACCATAACAATTGCCGGGGATGATTATTATACCGATTATGCCAAAAGCTCACCTGTTAAAATAAACCTGATGGGCGATTATATTGAAGCGTCAAGCAACAATATAAAAATTGACGGAAGTGACATAACCATACTTGGCGGCGGTGTGTATGTGTTATCCGGAACGCTTGATGACGGTACTGTTATTGTTGATTCTGAGGACGGAGCAGAAGTGAGACTTATCTTAAACGGAGTCAATATTACATCCTCCGATTTTTCAGCAATGGATATACGTCAATCTGCAAAAACGGTAATTTCTCTTGCGGAAGGAACAGAAAATGTTTTAACAGATGGAAGTGTATATAACAAAGAAAAACTTGGAGAAGAAACGGCAGCTGCAATTTCCTCAAAGGATGACCTTGTTATAAACGGAAACGGAAGTCTTTCTGTTAACGCAAACTCTTCTGATGGGATAAAAGCAAACGACTCTTTAAAGATTACCGGAGGAAGCATAAAAATAACCTCTGTTGATGACGGTGTCAATGCCAATGACTATATTGCCGCACTTAATGCTTCAATGACGATAAATTCAGGCGGAGATGCAATTAAGTGCGAACATACGGAAGAGGAAAAAGGGTTTATCACCTTCGAAGAAAGCGTACTGTCTGTTACCTCGGGTGGTGACGGTGTTTATGCTTCATCTGCACTTTATATGAATGAAACAAAAGCTGATATTGTTTCCGGCGGCGGAAATGAAAATGCAGTTATAAAGCGTGGCGGTTTTGGCGGCTTTGGCAGATTTGGAGCAAATAATTCCTCTGCTGCCGATGACACACCGAGTACAAAAGCTATCAAAGCAGGAACAAATATCGTAATAAACGGCGGAAGCTTTAAGCTTGACAGTGCGGAGGATGCAATACATTCCGATAAGGATGCAGCTATTAACAAAGGAACATTTGAAATTTTATCGGGCGATGATGCAGTTCATGCAGAGCTCAATCTTGTCCTTGAACCTGAAACATTAAATATTTCAAAATCTTATGAAGGGTTAGAAGGTGCATACATCACGATTAACGGCGGAGATATCCGCATTGTCTCAAACGATGACGGAATCAATGCCTCAGGTGAAAATCCTAACGGCGGAATGATGATGCCGCACGGAATGCGCGGAGGAGAAGAAAAAACTGCAGAAGAAGACATCTGGCTTACCGTCAATGACGGACATATTCATATTGAAACATCAGGAGACGGCTTTGACTCAAACGGTTCCGCAGTTATAAATGGCGGCTTTCTTGAAATATATGGTCCCGAAAACAGTGGTAACGGTTCTATAGATGTTGGGGATGGCGGATATGTTCTTATTATGAATGGCGGAAGCTTGCTTGCGGCGGGAAGCAGCGGAATGGCTGAACATCCGACAGAAAATTCTCTGCAGCAATCCTTAACCTTCTATCTTGATGAAATCAACGAATCAGGAAGCACGATAAGAATATCCGACAGTGCAGGAAATGAAATTATTTCAGGTACTTCCAATAAACGGTTCAACTGGATATGTATAAGCACCGAAAGCTTAATCGAAGGCGAAACATATACTCTCTTTATTAACGAAACCGAAACTGCAAGAATAACGGCAAACGGCGGTTTTTCTTCCACAGGGACACGAAGCGGTGGATTCGGTGGCTTCGGCGGAGAAAGACCTGAAGGTAATTTTGGAAGGAGACAAAAGCAATGATAAAGAAAATTTTGCCGATAATTCTATGCTTGATATTAGTATTCGGCATAAGTGCTTCGGCAGCAAATATACAAGGAGATACACCTGCGGAAAACAGTCATGCCACAGAAGAAATACCCAATCGTCAAGGAAGACCTCAAGGCGGAGGACGAGGTAATATGGGAATGCCTCCCAATATGCCAAGCGGTGAAGCACCGCCTGAATTGCCCGAGGGAATGACACCTCCCGAAATGCCAAACGGAGAGATGCCTCCCGGTATGACAGATCAGGAACAAAATGCAGAGGAAAAAGCAGAAAATATAATTCTGACATTTGTTAAGATGTACAGTACCCCAATAATTTCGGTTGTATTATTGGCATTTGCTTTTGTATTTGTTATTTTCTACAAGCGAAAAAGTTATTAAAAACCTTGCGGGGCGGGCATTACACTTGTCTGCCCTGACTTTGCTTTATATAACTGTTATCTTGTTTTTTGCAGCTTGAAATGCTATACTATAAGCGTGAAAAGCTTTAATAATCGGCAAAAGAGGTGATTTTATGCGGCTTTTGGTCGTTGAAGATGAAAAGCATCTTAATAAGACATTAACAGAAAGACTGACAAAAATCGGTTATACAGTTGATAATTGCTTTGATGGCGAGGATGCTTTATATTATATAGAAAACACACGGTATGACGGAATTATACTTGATGTTATGATGCCGAAAATTAACGGTTTTGAAGTTTTGCGCACGATGCGTAACAATAAAATCCTTACACCTGTTTTGATGCTCACGGCAAAGGATTCAGATGAAGATATAATAAACGGACTTGACCTTGGTGCAAATGACTATCTTACAAAGCCATTCTCTTTTAATGTTCTTTGTGCAAGGTTAAGAGCAATGCTGCGTCTGAAAGAAAATGTTACGGGTGCGATACTTGAAGTCGCAGATTTGAGTGTCGATACTGTGGCAAGAGTCGTAAAGCGTGGAGATACAGTAATCGAGCTTTCGTCAAAGGAATACTCAGTTTTAGAATATCTTATGCGCAACAAAGGCATTATCGTTTCAAAGTAAAAGATTGAGGAAAATATCTGGAGCTATGAATACGAAGGCTCAAGTGATGTTATAAAAGTGTATATTCACCACCTTCGTAAAAAGATTGATGATAATTTTGAGAAAAAACTCCTTCACACCGTCAAAAACGTGGGGTATGTGATAAAGGAAGGTTGAGATGAAAAAGCCTGTTTCTATAAAAACAAGAATAACACTGTGGTACACAACACTTATGTTTGTACTTGTATTAGTTGTGCTTTTTTTGATTGGTGGTCTTTCTTATCAGCTTTCAATAGATAGTGTGGAAAAAGATGTTATTCTTCAGGTAACTCAGGTAAAAGAAAAATTATCCAAAAGACAGCCGGGTGTGTTTGAAATAGTTGAAAGCAAAGAAGAATTTAAAAATGTGTCTATATATGAACCAAATGGTAAATATATTGTAGGACAGTATAATTATGATATTGTAAATATTCCGTTCGAAGAAGGTATCCCCCGAAGAGAAAGCATAGACGGAAAAGATTATATCATCTATGACACACGCACTCCGGGACCGCCCGGTATGCGTGGAGGATTTTGGATAAGGGGCGTTGAATCGGTTAACTCCACAATGCTTTTGGGACGGTCTGCTATAATCATTATGCTTATTATAATACCTCTCATTTTGATTTTAACTGCGCTTGGCGGATATTATATCACGAAAAAGGCATTCAATCCCGTAAACAACATAGTAAAAACTGCAAATGATATTTCTGCTCAAAAAGATATTTCAAAGAGAATTGGAATTGCTCCCGATGCAAAAGAAGACGAGCTTCATCATTTGTCGGTCACACTTAATAAAATGCTTGATAAAATTGAAAATCTTATCAAGCAGGAAAAACAGTTTACATCGGATGCTTCCCACGAGCTGAGAACACCAATAAGCGTTATTCTTGCGCAGGGCGAGTATCTTTTAGATATTGCAAAGGGTGAGAAAGAAAAGGAACTTGCACAGGCGATTGTTGATAAAGCAAATCAGGTGTCAAAGCTGATATCCCGTCTTCTGCTCCTCGCAAGGATAGATCAAAACAGACAGAAGTTCAACAAGGAAAAGGCTGATCTTGGTGTTATCGTTGATGTGGCAATTGAAAGTATGAAAGAATCAGCCGCACAGAAAGAAATTTTGCTTTTCTCAAATGTCCCTGAAAGCACAATTGCAGATGCAGATGAATCCTTGCTGCTTTCAGCAATTACCAACCTTATAAGTAACGGAATTAAGTATGGCAAAGAATCGGGTCGAGTTTTAGTTTCAGCTTCAAAGCTTGGCGACAGAACGGAAATTGTTGTTGCTGATAACGGTGTTGGAATACCGGAAGAACACATCGATAAAATATGGACTCGTTTTTATCGCGTTGATGATGTCCGTAACGATGAATACAGCAGCGGGTTGGGGCTTTCAATGGTGAAAAGTATAATCGAACTTCATGGCGGAACAGTTGCCGTAAAAAGCGAATTCGGCAAAGGCACAGAGTTCAGAATAGTGATTTGAGATAGGAAACAAGCGTAACGGAAAAGCCGGTACGCTTGTTTCTTAGAAAATATGTACTATCCGGTATATGAATTATTGATTTACGGTTTCTTTTTTCTGCAGCGGCAAGAATTCTCTTTCTGTCGCGGTTTGCGCTGCGGAGAACGAACTGCATTGTAACCGTTACCAAAAGCATAAATACAATGTGGAAATATGGGAATTACGAATAAATGTTAATAAAAATTAAAAATAAAAATACTTGACAAATCTTTCCGTTGAGTGTATTATATATATGGTTAGCGGATGCTAACTTAAGAGAATGATACTTTTGGGTGATTGAAAAATGAACTTGATGGCGGCACAGGAAGGTAAGGAATACATAGTTTCCGATATTAAAACAGAAGATGAAGAGCTTAACTCTTTTCTCTTCTCTCTCGGTTGCTACAGCGGAGAACCGATAACGGTTATTTCCAGAAAAAAGAGCAGCTGCGTTGTTTCGATTAAAGACGGCAGATATAATATTGATAATCAGCTTGCCGAGGCGATAGAAATTGAAGGATAGGGAAACGGCCGGTTTGTCCGGCTTTTCTTTAAACAGGTGAGTTAGCATAGGGTAACCGGTATCCTCAGGTTCGCCCTTGTAGATAAAAAACAAAAATCAAGGAGGAATTTAAAATGAGAATTGCTTTGACGGGCAATCCGAACAGCGGTAAAACGACCATGTATAATGCGCTTACCGGCAGAAACGAAAAGGTAGGTAACTGGGCAGGAGTAACCGTTGAAAAGAAAGAACACACAATAAAGAAAGGGTTCTGTGCGGGAAAGGAAGACCTTATTGCAGTAGACCTTCCGGGTGCATACTCAATGTCTCCGTTTACTTCCGAAGAGAGCATCACAAGCTCTTATGTCAAGAGTGAAAACCCCGATGCTATCATCAATATCGTTGATGCGACGAACTTGAGCCGAAGCTTGTTTTTTACAACTCAGCTTTTAGAACTCGGTATTCCGGTTGTCGTTGCGCTTAATAAGGCGGACGTAAATAAGAAGAAGGAAACAAAGATTGACGTTGCGGCGCTGTCTGCAAAGCTCGGATGTCCGGTTGTGGAGACTGTTTCCGTATCTTCTGACGGTCTGCGCGAGGTTGTAAAAACTGCGGTTTCGGTTGTCGGAAAATCTCAGAAAGCACCATACACTCAGGCGGATATCGACCTCACGGATAAGGCAGAGGTGGAAAAGGCAGACAGAGCGCGCTTTGCTTTTGTAAACAAAATTGTTGCAGATGTCGAAACACGCAAGGTGTTTACGAACAAGAAGAACTATCAGGATAAAATAGACGCTGTTCTCACAAACAAGTGGCTTGGTATTCCGATTTTTGCAGTGGTTATGTATCTTGTGTTCCAGATATCCCAGGTTTGGG
This sequence comes from Oscillospiraceae bacterium, assembly GCA_017408185.1. The sequence goes on from JAFQVE010000474.1 coordinate 5,958, forward strand.
TTGGAACGCCGGTTGCCGACTGGCTTGTTGCAGGTCTTGAAACCTTCCAAGCGTGGATTGGCGAGCTTCTTGCGGAGGCAAACCCGCTTCTCTCGGCACTTTTGGTTGATGGCGTTATCGGCGGTGTTATCGCGGTTATCGGCTTTTTGCCACTCGTTATGGTTATGTACTTCCTCATCGCGCTTCTTGAGGACTGCGGATATATGTCACGCGTTGCGGTTGTTCTTGATCCGATATTCAAAAAGGTCGGTCTTTCGGGCAAATCCGTAATTCCGTTTGTTATCACAATCGGCTGTGCGGTTCCGGGTATCATGGCAAGCCGCACAATCCGCAACGAGAGGGAAAGACGTGCAACAGCTATGCTCGCTCCGTTTATGCCCTGCGGTGCGAAAATTCCGGTTATTGCGCTTTTTGCCGGTGCGTTCTTTGATGATGCGGGCTGGGTAAGCACAACAATGTACCTTTCGGGTATTGTTCTTATCTTCCTCTGCGCGCTTCTCATAAACAAAATTACAGGCTACAAGGCTCGCAAGTCCTTCTTTATTATCGAGCTTCCGGAATATAAGATTCCGAGCCTCTGGGGCGCATTCAAGTCGATGTGCTCACGCGGCTGGGCGTACATAGTAAAGGCGGCTACGATTATCCTTCTCTGCAATACCGCGGTACAGATTATGCAGACATTTGACTGGAGCTTCGCTGTTGCGGAAAGCGCGGATACGTCTATTCTTGCATCAATTGCACGTCCGTTTGCATATCTGCTCGTTCCGGTTGTAGGCGTTCTTTCGTGGCAGCTTGCCGCAGCAGCGGTAACGGGCTTTATCGCAAAGGAAAACGTTGTAGGAACGCTCGCTGTCTGCTTTGTCGGGCTTGAAAATCTTATTGATATGGATGAGCTTGCTCTTCTTGAAGGTGCAGGCGCAGAAGCGGCAGGCTTAATCGCAATAACAAAGGTTGCGGCGCTTGCATATCTTATGTTTAATCTCTATAGTCCGCCGTGCTTTGCGGCAATCGGCGCTATGAATGCTGAAATGAAGAGCGCAAAATGGCTCTGGGGCGGAATCGGGCTTCAGCTTGGCATCGGCTTTACAGTAGGCTATCTTGTATATCAGATTGGTACGCTTATCACTGCGGGAACCTTCGGCGCTGGCTTCATTCCGGGACTTGTTGCTATAGCTGTATTCGTCGGTATTATCTCATACCTCGTTAAAAAGGCAAACGAAAGTGTTAAAAAAGAATATGCACTCTCAAAATAAGGAGTGATTTCTGTGATTAATATTATTATCATTGCCGTGCTTGTTGTCATACTCGGCGGTGCGGCGGCATATGTGATACGTGCGAAGAAAAGCGGAGTAAAGTGCATAGGATGTCCGCACGGAAAATCCTGCAACGGCTCCTGCTCTTCGTGCAGCGGATGTAACACAGGTGAATAACATAAAAACGGGGCGGGCTGCTCCGTGTGTCGATAAGACAGTAATGCTGTAAAAAACACAATTTTACAGCATCTGTGTTACAGGATTGGAAAATAGTAATGAAAAGAACGATGTCGAGTCGAAAAACTTAGCATCGTTCTTTTTCTATCTCAAAACACTTGAAATCACGGAGGATTTACTATGAAGCGTCTATTATCATGTGAGTTTAACAAGATTTCTATTTACCATTTCTGAAAATCTATTGAAAATGGTAAGAGAATGTGGTATAATGCTTTTCGA
>JAFQVE010000475.1 GCA_017408185.1 Oscillospiraceae bacterium
GCTTGAGTTTATGGGTGCCTCCGATGCCGCACTCGGCAACATCAATCCGCAGAACACGTCTGCAATTATCGCAACGCAGAAAGCCTCAGCAATGCCGCTTGAGCTTCAGAAGCTTGCATACAACCGCTTCACGGAGGATTACATACGAACTATTGTAGACATGATGAGCGTTGACTACGGGCTTCGTGAGGTTCAGACGGAGAAGGACGGAGCTGTTACCACAGAGCTGTTTGACTTCTCAGCCGACAGCGCGTTTGAGCTGAGCCTTAAGGTGGATATCGGCTCTGCGGCATACTGGAGCGAGCTTATGCAGGTACAGACTATGGACAATCTCTTTGCCAAGGGTGTTATCTCCGACGTTATTACATACCTCGAGGGAATTCCCGAACAGTATCTCCGCAACAAGAGCAAGCTTATTGCAAAACTTAAAAACTCTCAGAACATGCAGACAGCGCAGAACACACCCCTTCCTATGGCTCAGCCTGTAACGGCGGCACCGCTGTCCCCTGCCCCGACCTCTGTTCCGACACCTTCTCCCCTCCCTGCCCCGGTGCAGATGTGAAATTAAAATGTGAGGGAGAGCTTTCTCTCCCTCACGACAAGAAAGGATTTACAAAAAATTAAATCTATATTATAATCAGGAGGTAAAACAAAATGAACATACAAGGCGCCGGATTGGACTTAATCCGAAATCCGGACAAGTTTTATGACTGGATTGGACTAAAGCAAAGCCCGGGTACGGCATCAACGAAGACTACCCAGGCGGCAAAAACCCCGTTTGTTCAGAAACCGAAAAAGGAAAAGGACCTGTTTTTAGAGGGCTTCTACTCGGTAGCGGACAAGCCGAAGGAGGAAAGACGAAGCTATACCTCACCGCTTGCAAAAAGCCGTGCGATACTCGACTCAATATCGCAGACAAAGCCTGCAAAAAGAGTAGTGGAGGAAGAAGAGGACGACTTTCTCAAAGGCTTTTATTCCGTAGCCGACCGCCCCAAAGAGGAAACGCCCATAAGCGCACAACCGCCTACGGTGCAAAAGAATACGCAGACCACCTACAAACCAATCAATTGGATTCGGAGCACAATGACTCAGCCCAACCCGTGGAACGCCAAAAACACCGACTTCTCTCCACAGAAAGTCAATTACGCTTCTCAGACCAATACTTCCGCCACACCATCTCAAAACACACGCACGGGAGAAAGTCGTGACGAATACGACTCCCGAGTACGTCAGCAATATGCGGCACGAAGGCAGGCAGAGGAAGATGCAAGGTATGCAGATTATGATGTCGAAGCAGCCCAAAGCAGACTTGACGACTACAGCGCATGGACGGACAAGCTCATTGAAAGCCGGAAGAATGGAAACGGGTTTGATGGCGACTACGATGTAGTAGCCGAAAGAAATGCATTAGAAGCCGAAATAAAACGGGCAAAAGCGGCACAGGAGCGAAACCGCGCACGCACGGGAGAAACACGTGATGAATACGACTCCCGTATCCGTCAGCAATATGCGGCACGCGATCGGTATATCGACTTCTCTGATACGGAAGCAATGAAAAACGAGCTTTCGGATATAGAAGCCGCAAAGAACCACGATTTTACGTCAAAGTGGTACAAAAGGCTTGAACGAGCTTGGGATTCAGGAGACCTTGAAACATACGAACGTGTGGAAAAGGAAATGGAAACCCAAAAGAAAAGGATAGAATATATCCTTGAAAACCGTGACCGTATGTACAAGGATAACTTCACAGGTCAGTTCGGAGCAAACTATCGGGCAGGGCGAATGTCGCAGGACGAAGCTCTTGCATGGAATGAATATCTTGAA
>JAFQVE010000476.1 GCA_017408185.1 Oscillospiraceae bacterium
GTGTAATATGTATACTGTGATTTTTTTACAAAATCGTCGACGGAAAGCGGGCTTGAAAACTTTGCCGTGCCGCTTGTCGGAAGAGTGTGGTTAGGTCCCGCAAAATAATCGCCGAGAGCTTCGGGGCAGTTCTTTCCCATAAAGATTGAACCTGCGTGGCGGATTTTATCAAGCCAGTCAAACGGATTGTCAACGCAAAGCTCAAGATGCTCGGGAGCAAGCTCGTTTGAAATCTCAATTGCGGCGGAAAGGTTTTCCGCAACGATGATCTTGCCGTTATTGTCAATTGATGCCCTTGCAATTTCCGCTCTCGGCAAGCTCGCAAGCTGGCGCTCGATCTCGTCCGAAACGGCACTTGCGAGAGCTTCTGAATCCGTTACGAGGACAGCTGATGCCATCTTATCGTGCTCTGCCTGAGAGAGAAGGTCTGCCGCAACGTGAGCGGGATTTGCGCTGCCGTCGGCGACAACGAGAATTTCGCTCGGACCTGCAATCATATCAATTGCAACCCTGCCGAATACCTGACGCTTTGCCTCTGCTACAAACGCATTTCCGGGGCCTACAATCTTGTCAACGCGCGGAATGCTCTCTGTGCCGTATGCAAGCGCGGCAACGGCCTGGGCACCGCCTACCTTGAATATCCGATTTACTCCGGCAATACGCGCCGCAGCAAGAATTACAGGGTTTATTTTTCCGTCGGAACCCGGAGGGGTTGTTATAACAACCTCGCGGCAGCCTGCGATAATTGCCGGGATAGAGTCCATAAGCACGGTTGACGGATATGCCGCCGTGCCGCCGGGGACATAGAGACCTGCGCGGTCGAGCGGGATTACCTTCTGCCCGATAACAATGCCGTCTTCATCGTTTATGATAAAGCTGTTTCTTACCTGACGCTCGTGGAATTTACGGATGTTCTTCGCTGCGCGACGGAGAATGTCTATAAATTTTTCGTCAACGGAAGCAAATGCTTCTTCTATCTCATCTTCAGTAACCTCAAGAGAGGAAAGCTTTGCTTTGTCAAAGCGCTCGCAGTATTCAAAAAGCGCTGCGTCTCCGCGATTTTTTACGTTTTCTATTATTTCGGCAACGGTGTCGGAAACATTCATTGTATCCTCGCTTCTTGCAAAGATATCAGCACTTTCAACCTCGCCGTATTTAAGTATTTTTATCATTTGTTTCTGTCCTTTCGGAACAACACGCAGGTGTTTCCCTACATATTCTTCATTGAATTTACAATCTTTTCAATCTGTTCGGATTTGAACATAAAGCTTGATTTGTTTGCAATAAGCCTTGCCGAAATGGGAACAATCGTCTCAAACACCTCAAGGTTATTTTCCTTGAGCGTAGTTCCGGTTTCAACGATATCAACGATGACATCGGAGAGACCGAGAATAGGTGCAATCTCGATAGAACCGTTCAGGTGAATTATATCAATATCGCGCCCTTTGGAGCTGTAATAGCTTTGCGCAATGTTGGAAAACTTTGTTGCAACCTTCAGCGTTTTTTGCGGATTGTCGCGGAAATCACGCGGGGCGGCAACCGCCATACGGCATTTTCCTATATCGAGGTCAAAAAGCTCGTACACATCGGGAGTGTATTCGAGGAGGATATCCTTTCCGGCAACGCCTATATCCGCGGCACCGCGCTCAACGTATATCGCAACGTCAGAGGGCTTTACCCAGAAATAGCGTACACCTGCTGCTTCGTTTTCAAATATAAGCTTGCGGCTCTCTTCTTTTATTGACGGACACTCAAAGCCTGCCTGTTCAAACATATCATATACTTTTTCACCGAGCCTGCCTTTGGGCAGTGCCACATTAAGCATTTTCTTCAAGAACCGTCACCTCCCCGCAGGATAGCTTTAAAAGTTTTTTATATCTGAGCTTTTCAGGTATTTTTCTCTGCGCAATTACGCTTGCGCCCGTATCTCTTATCCGTGTTGCCGCGCGGTTGATATTGAGCGGAGTTTCGTTTTCATCGTAAATTATAAGCGTATCAACGTCATAGCGCTCGTTGTTTTCAGAAAGCGCTTCAAGAGCGTCAAGATATACGGCAAAGCCGATAGCTCCTGCGCGTTTTCCCATACGGCGCATAAGATTGTCGTATCTTCCGCCGGAGAGAATGCTCTGCGGAACGCCGTGGACATATCCCTTGAACACAATGCCGTTGTAATATTTTATATCGTCAACAACGGAAAAGTCAATGCGCAGGTTTTCAGACAGACCGCA
>JAFQVE010000477.1 GCA_017408185.1 Oscillospiraceae bacterium
CCGAAATCGGCAAAAAGCTCAGAAAAGCCAAAGCTCTTTGCAAGCTCAATATGTCCCGTATTTCCGACAGATGCACGGAGGATGCCTGTCTCCGTTGCGTTTTCGGCATATATGCGGAGCAAATCAAACTCTGTGTCCTTTATTATACGCGGGAAAGCAACAACAACTGCGCATTTTTCAGATATTTCACGTATTCGGATGATATTTTTTTCGTCAAACTCGCAAAGTGGGATATACAAATACGCAATATCGCGAGAGAGAAGCTCGTCGCTTATCTGCGAAATGCTTCTCACAGATACCGTAAAGCGCGGCGGATTCTTCCGGTTTACAAGACGAAATCCGGTGTTGAATTTTCCCTCCGGGCGCTCTGTTTTTTCTCCACCCGGAAGCTTTGAGAGCACCTCACGGCGCAGTGCGTTAAGCTCTGACAGCGGAAGAGACATTCCTTCATCAAGCTTTATATTTACTTTATTCACAATAAATCCCGTTCCGCCTGTTTTCTTAAGCTGGGTTTCCACCGCCTCATAGGTCAACGGAACATTACGCGCAGGCTCGGGAACCTTTCCCTCGGCGTATGCGCGCTCTCCCTTTCCGTCAATTGCCGCAAGCACTGCCGGACGGTCTTTTTCTATTATACAGAACATCTCTATTTCAGATGTTTTTTCGGGGCTGTCTTTTTCATATGTTTTTCTTGCCGCCGCGAGAAGGTTCTCCGGCGCATTCGTTTCCGTGCGGATACCAAACATTTTTCTGCCAAGCTCTGATTTGTAATACCCCTCGGTAAATCCGCTGCGAGAGAAAATATCATTTAAAATCCGCTTTTCTTTATCGGTTGCCGCTCTGCCCTCGTTTAATATCCGTGAATATATTCCCGTGACGATTGCGACATATTCCGCGCGCTTCATTCGCCCCTCAATCTTAAGCGAAGCAACGCCCATATTGGAAAGCTCGGTAATATAATCCGCAAGGCAGAGATCGCGCAGCGACAACGGATATGCATTTGCGCCGCCTTCTCCAAGCTTATATTGCATACGGCACGGCTGAGCGCAAAGACCGCGGTTTCCGCTTCTTCTTCCGATTACCGCGCTCATCTCGCACTGACCGGAATAGCACATACACAGCGCTCCGTGGACGAAAACCTCAATTTCTATCGGGCTTTCCTTGCATATATAGCGAATTTCCTCACGCGAAAGCTCACGCGCAAGAACTACGCGTGAAAAGCCGAGTGAGGAAAGATATTTTACACCATCAAGGTTGTGCACCGTCATCTGGGTTGATGCGTGGAGAGCTACCCCGGGCGCAACAGACCGGAAAATACGTGCAACGCCAAAATCCGCGACGATGACAGCGTCCACCCCCGCGCGGTTTACATCGCGCGCAAGAGCCTCAACACGTTCAGCTTCGCGGTCGGTGATGTGGGTGTTTACCGTGACATAAACCTTAACTCCGCGCTTGTGACAGTAATCGCACACAGCGGGAAGGTCGCGCTCGGTAAAGTTTTTTGCAAGGCGACGTGCATTAAAGTCCCCGACGCCGAGATAAACAGCATCCGCGCCGTTGCATACGGCGGCGCGGAGTGCTTCCATACTCCCTGCAGGAGCAAGAATTTCAGCTTTTTTCTGCATTATTTCGCAGACAGACGTGCAATTTCACGCTTTAAGTCCATAATCTCGGACTTCATGCGGCTGCCGTCCTCAAGGTAATCCTTGAGCTGGGTGCGGAGATTTTCCGCAGTTTCAAGAGCCTTGTAATATTCATCAGAGATGTTTACTGCAGAAAGAATTGCCGCCTCGATGAGAGAAAAGTTGCCGCCCTTCAAAACCTCATTGACCTTTACATCAACGTGTGCGGCGACGCGGCGGGTGTATTCCTCGTTCTCACCGCTGACAAGACGGAGCTCCACCCCGCCGATGTTTACCGATATCGCGTTTTTCATGACCTCTACCTCCACATTATGAGTTTATATTATTTTATAATCGCTTTATGGAAGACCTTTTTGCCCTTCTTTATCTTTACGCCGGCACAAAGCGCATCCTTTGATACGACAAAGTCTGCCGCCGCGACCTTCTCACCGTCAAGCGCCACGCCACCCTGCTGAACAAGACGTCTTGCCTCACCCTTTGACGGGCAGAGACCGCAGAGAAGAAGAAGGTCTAAAATTCCAACACCGTCGCCGACATCTGATGCAGATAACTCTGTTGTCGGCATATTTGCGTCGTCTCCGCCGCCGGAGAAAAGGCTTCTTGCGGCATCGCGCGCCTTATCTGCTTCTTCCTTACCGTGGACAAGAGCCGTAAGCTCGTAAGCAAGAAGCTCTTTCTTTTCGTTGATGCGGGAATCTTCCCACTTTTCAATCTCGTCAATTTCCTCAATCGGAATAAACGTGAGCATACGGATGCACTTCATAACGTCAGCATCATCAACGTTTCTCCAGTACTGGAAGAACTCAAACGGGCTTGTCTTGTTCGGGTCAAGCCACACAGCACCGCGCGCGGTTTTGCCCATCTTCTTTCCCTCGGAGTTGAGGAGAAGCGTAATCGTCATTGCGTGGGCATCCTCGCCGAGCTTTTTGCGGATAAGCTCGGTGCCGCCGAGCATATTGCTCCACTGGTCGTTGCCGCCGAACTGCATATTGCAGCCGTATTTCTGATACATATAGTAAAAGTCATAAGACTGCATAATCATATAGTTAAACTCAAGGAACGAAAGCCCTTTTTCCATACGCTGCTTGTAGCACTCTGCACGGAGCATATTGTTTACGGAGAAACATGCACCTACCTCGCGGAGAACATCAACGTAGTTAAGCGGGAGAAGCCAGTCGGCATTGTTGACCATCATAGCCTTACCCTCACCAAACTCGATAAAGCGCTCCATCTGCTTCTTGAAGCAATCACAGTTGTGCTGTATCGTTTCCTGCGTCATCATAGAACGCATATCGGTACGTCCCGACGGGTCACCGATCATCGCCGTACCGCCGCCGATGAGAGCAATGGGGCGGTTGCCTGCCATCTGCAATCTCTTCATAAGGCAAAGCGCCATAAAATGACCGACATGGAGAGAGTCTGCAGTGGGGTCAAAACCGATATAGAACGTAGCGCGGCCGTTGTTTACAAGGTCGCGGATTTCGTCTTCATTTGTTACCTGCGCGATAAGCCCGCGCGCAACAAGCTCTTCATAAATCTTCATAGTGAAAAAACCATCCTTTAACCACTCATTTTACATATAAATATAATATAACACAGAAAACGGGAAATTGCAAGGAAAAAGGGGTCGGTTTGGTACAAAACAACGTAAACTTTTCCAATCCACTTCAAAATGCATTGAAAGAACATCTTAATGTGAATATTTAATCGGATGCAGACTAAACGGCTGAAACCGGAACTTTCCGATTTCAGCCGTTATTTTACTTTTTCGCTAAGTTCTTTACAAGGCTCTCAACCATTTCAAGTTGCTCGTCATTTAGTTTCTTTAACTTTCTTTTTCTTCATGCCACTTTTCCAAAACGGCTTCTACCTGCTGAATCAACTGTTCCTTATCAGGCATATACACTACATATTTTGAAGCGAAAATCTGGTTGGACAAACCTCCGAGAGCATATTGCACATCAAAATTACCTTTATCAGTACAAAGAATAATACCTATAGGTGGATTATCATCTTGGTCATTTACCTCATTTGCATAATAATTCAAATACATATTAAGTTGACCGACAGCTTCTGGCATGAGCTTTGTAGTTTTCAGTTCAATCAATACATATGAACGTAAAATTTTATTATAGAATACCATATCCACATAATAGTGATGATTTGAAAATGTCACCCTCTGTTGCGTGCCGACAAACATAAAACCACGCCCCAACTCCAACAAGAATTTTTCAATCTGCTCAACGAGAGCTTTTTCAAGATCGCTTTCGAGGAATACCCTATCTTCCGGAATCCCCAAAAATTCAAAAACATAAGGATCACGAATAACATCCGCAGGTTTTTCTATTTCGTTGCCTTTCATAGCAAGTGACAATACTTTTTCCTTGTTTGCATCACCGCTTGAAAGAAGCAACCTTTCAAAAAGAGAGCTTTCAATTTGGCGGCGAAGTTCGCGAACTGACCAACGAGCATTAATACACTCTTTCTCATAAAAAGACCTCTTTTTCTCATCAGATATTGTTTGAAGCTCACAATAATGCGACCACGACAACTGTCCAGACGCTGTCTGGACATCTTTATGTGTCAAATAAAACTGACGCATATTAGAAAGATTGGAGCGTGAAAATCCTTTTCCAAACTCTGTTGTCAACACTTTAGAAAGTTGTCGCAGAGACTGTCTTTCATATTCCGAATCACCGATATGCATAGCTTCATCTTCAACAATAATTTTTCCGATTTGCCAATAAGTGTTAAGAAGCGTGGTATTTACTTCCAAAGCGACTTTTTGCCGTGCGTTTTCAAGCAATGATTTGATTTGCTCGACAAGATTATTATTTATCAATTCCTTCATAAGTTGCCTCCGTCGCTTAAATAACATTTTTAAACATTAATATATTTCTTGATTTTTCTATCCGTTTTTCCGTTAAAACTCAATATGGATGATCAATTATCTTTTTGCATCAGATAAACTTCAGAATTTCCAAAGGACTTGTAGCAAAATACCTTCACTACAAGTCCTTTACTCTTTTAATTATTCGTGGTCGTGGCCGTGGCAGCCGCAATCGCAATCATCATCGTCGCAGATGCACTCGTCCATATCAAATTCGAGGTCTTCACCGCACCCCGGGCACTGGATTTTGCCGAGGGCGAGAATATCCTCATCAACCATAATGGAATCGCCGCAGGTCGGACAAACTACTTCATAGTGAAAATCCTCACAGTCGCAGTCCTCACCGCAATCACATTCATCATCGTCACAGTCGCATTCATCAAATGCGCCTTCAAGCTCTAAAAGCTCTTCTGCAACCTCATCAAGCTCATCGGACATCTCATCCGTGATCTGCTGAAGGTCGGAAACAGCTTCGCAAAGCTCGTCAATAACTTCCGTCATGGCAACCAAAAGCTTTCCTTCCTTTGTGGAAGTGTCTATCTCCAGTCCGTCAAAAAGACCGCGGAGATATGATGCTCTTTCAAGTATGTTCATGGAATATATCCTCCAAATAAGCCGAGGGGAGACGAACCCCTCAAGCCTTAAACTTGTTAAATTTTTATACTTTAAATTTGTCCTCCTTGCAAGGCGCCAGCCTTGCTTCGTCCTTCGCATTTAAATTATTTAAAATTTTCCTGCGTTTAAGGTCGAAGAGTTTAAAAACGAAA
>JAFQVE010000478.1 GCA_017408185.1 Oscillospiraceae bacterium
AAGCAATTTTCCGACGATTGGCGGAATATTTTTCCGATACTTGGCGGAATATTTTTCCGATACTTGGCGGAATGCAACAACGGAACGGCATTTACATCCGTTCCGTTGTTGTTTAAACAAAATATTTTCTTTGCACCGGGCAGCGCCCACTCCGTCCATGTGTGCGAAAAGATTGAGCTAAGCTCGATTTACGGCTTTTCCACTGTCACGGTCGTTCCGTCAACGATAAGTGTAAGCTTATCACGAACATTTAAGCCCCATGTTGCTTCATTAAACGCAAAATGGTCAAGTACATTTTCTGCGGTGATTGCAGCACCGTTATAAGTGCAGTTGTTGAAGATTAAGGTAACATCCTTGTTGTAGTAGTTTGCGCTCACAAAGTTTACATCAGACTTAAATTCACATGACGTGAACGTATTCGTTTTTCCTCCAATGTAAAAACGAATTGCGCTGTTGCTCCATGTGTTTGCAAACATGACGGTATCAAAGGTTGATGATGTTACTGAAGAAATCGAAAGAGTTGTACTGTCGATATTTGTATCGGTAACATTCACGGTTCCTTGTATAATTCCGCGGTTCGGACCAAGCTGAAGTGCCGTTCCTCCTACGCTGATGTCGCAATCAGTAACTGCAACGGTTCCGGCATGATTCTGGAATGTAATGCCACCGCTTGCGCCCCATTGTCCCACGTCTTTAATGGTGCAACCTTCAATTGAAGTTGTAGAGGCTGCGGTATCAGATGCACTACCAAACCATACCAACGCCTGACTTGCTGTTCCACTGATAGTTGTATCTTTGATGGTTGCATCAGAGCCTTTAATCGTAAGTCCGTAAGAACCAATACCATGCTGATAATCAACATTCTCAATCGTTGTATTGTTTCCGGTAATTACTGTATCCTGAATTGCTTGAATGGTCATATCCTTAATAGTCAAGTTATCAGCTGCAATGCCCGCATCGTTTGCCATAAGCACTGTGTTATCTTTACCTTTGCCGACAAGTGTTATACCTGAAGAACCGTTCAACGCATCGGCAATGTTGTTTACGGTTACCGGATTCTCCGCAGTCGAGCTGATTTCAACCGTTCCACCGTTGCCGCTTGCTACAGCGCTTTCAATTTTTTCATTAAGCTGTTTTTCCTCTTCGTTGAGCACTGTGTAAACAAACGTAAAGTTTGAATTCTCATCTGTAATAGAGTATGCGAAACCATATGTTCCAAATGAAACGACACCCGTCGCAGAATCATAAGAATATGTATTTCTATACGGTGTAGACATCGTCATATCGCCACCGTTAACATATGAAGCAAGGTCTTTTCTGCCCGCACCCACAGGGAACTCAACCATTATTACACCATAATTGTAATTCTCGCTGTTTGTAACAGAGTTAATATAAGGATTTTTATAATCCGAAATACCATTTACATAAATCTCATAGCCGTTAGCAATCTGATTTTCCATAATCGTACCGCGAATAGACGGCTCAACCTTCTTAACCGTGAGCTTTAAGTCTGAAACGGTGTCAGAGCTAAGCTGTGCGCCTGCCGGTACGGTAACCTTCATCGTGCCGTAAGGCATGTCTGCTGTGAGAACAACCTCTTCACCTAATTTACCGTTGTTGTTGACGATGGCAGCGCTTTCGTTTACCTCGTGATACTCAGAATCCTTGTCATACTGATTATCAAAGCTGTCGCTTTCATATGTAAGCTGTGTTGCAAGAAGCTGAACGGTGAAGTCAGAGCCGATTGCCTTGTTCTGGTATTCGTTGCCTGCCTCTTCGCGCATCTTGAGCGCAAGAGTGACAGTAGCAGTTTCGTCTGCCAAAAGCTCTCCGCTTGCGTTGCCCGGCATACCTGCAAGAATCTCGGTAAGTGTGCCCACAGGCTCAATACCGTCAAGTGCGGTGCGGTCCGCAACCTGCTGTGCGGGATCTACGAAATAAACATCGATCACATCTGCAAGGTCGGAAACATCTCCGTTTGCAAGAATATGAAGCTGATACTTGAGAGCGAGAGTGCCTACGTTGCTAATCTTGATGTGGCGAACCTCGGTATATCCCGGCTCCCACAAATCATTATTGAAGATTGCGCCGGTTGAAGCATCTGTCCAGCCCGTTTCCGCGGTCGGGTCGTTTTTGCCCTCTGCCCAGTGCATCTCTACATCAAGAGTACCGGACTTGATGATGTTGTTTTTGCTTGTTACTGTGTCGGTGAACCAAGCGAAGGTTGCACCCATAAGCATTGTGAAGCAGAGAAGCAGCGAGAGTATGCTCATAAACAATGCTTTTTTTGTTGCTTTTACGTTTGTCATTTTGTTTTTCACCTTTCTTTGTTTTGATTTTAGTTTATATACCCGGCGGGTGTGGGCACACCGCCGTTATATACGTTCAATGTATGTGCATTTAGGTTGGTTTGGTATTGTATGAGATACAATACCAAAGGGATATCCCTTTGCGCAATTTTCAGTTCTTGAAAATTATATGCAACAATATTTTTGTTGCATATGCTATTATATATTAAAAACATTGTTATGTCAAGAAAAATTTAAGGGATGCCCGTTGCACCGCTTTTGAGCGACCGAACATCCCTTAATCCTTTTTATATTCTTACCAGGATTTGAGATAATCTTCCTGTTCGCGTGTAAGCTTATCAATCCTTATTCCTTCGGCACGAAGCTTTTCGCTTGCAACAAGGCGGTCTATCTCTGCGGGAACCTCATACAGCGCGGGAGAAAGCTTTTCCGGAAGCGATGCAATATGCTCCATCATAAGTGCCTGAACCGCAAAGCTTAAGTCCATAAT
>JAFQVE010000479.1 GCA_017408185.1 Oscillospiraceae bacterium
CCGTTTATCTCGATGACGATGAAACATATAATATGTGGGTAAACGACCACGGTGTCGATCCCTCTCATATGGTCCGTCTCGGAAAAGAAGATAACTTCTGGGAAATCGGTGCAGGCCCCTGCGGTCCTTGTTCCGAAATCTATTTTGACCGCGGCCCCGATAACGGATGCGGCTCTCCCGACTGTAAGGTTGGCTGTGACTGTGACATATACGTTGAATTCTGGAACCTTGTTTTCACACAGTTCAATAACGACGGCAATAATAATTATACAGAGCTCAAACAGAAGAATATCGATACAGGTATGGGACTTGAGCGTCTTGCCTGCATTATGCAGGGTGTTCCGTCACTCTTCGATGTTGATACAGTAAGAAACGTAACAAAGCACATTTCAAAAATCGCAAAGGTAAACTATGGCGATGATGATAAAACAGACGTATCCCTCCGTATCATAACAGACCATATCCGTTCAACAACAATGATGGTCTGCGATGGTGTTATGCCGTCAAACGAAGGACGCGGCTATGTTCTCAGAAGACTTCTCCGCCGTGCAGCACGTCACGGAAGACTCCTCGGCATCGAGGGCACTTTCCTCCATGATGTCTGCGATACCGTTATCAGTGAGAGCTGTGGCGCATATCCCGAGCTTTCCGATAAGGCTGAATATATCAAGAAGGTTATCACAATGGAGGAGGAAAGCTTCAACCGCACAATAGATGCAGGCCTTTCCATCCTCGAAGATATGATTGCAAAGCTTAATAAGGAAGGAAAGAATGAGCTTTCGGGCGATGATGCATTTAAGCTTGCCGATACCTATGGTTTCCCGATAGACCTCACTCTTGAAATCCTTGAAGAGAAAAATATCTCCGTTGACCGCGCCCGTTTTGATGAGTGTCTCAATGAGCAGAGAGAAAGAGCAAGAGCAGCTCAGGCAGCTCTCGGTGATTTCGCTTGGGAAAAGTTTGATCTCGGTCTTGATAAGAGCGTTAAAACCGAATTTGTCGGTTATGATTCTCTCTCCTGCGAAGGCAAGATTCTTGCTCTTGTATGCGGCGGTGAGGTTGTAAAGAGCGCAAATGCAGGCGATAATGTTGAGTTTGTTCTTGATAAAACCTCCTTCTATGCAGAATCGGGCGGTCAGCTTGCCGATACAGGTAAAGTAACCTCCGATATGGGAATAATCAAGGTTTCAAACGTTAAGAAAACAAAGGACGGAAAGTTCCTCCATATAGGCGAAGTGGTTGAAGGCAGCATAAACAGCGGCGATGCAGTCAAGTGCGAGGTGTGCAAGTGCCGTCGTGATGCAATTGCACGTGCTCACTCTGCAACCCACCTTCTCCAGAAGGCACTCCGCAATACTCTCGGAACTCATGTTGAGCAGGCAGGCTCACTTGTAGGCCCTGATAGCGTACGTTTTGACTTTGCTCACTTCTCACCGATGACAGCAGAGGAAATTGCGAAGGTTGAAGCAGAGGTCAATGCAAACATTCTTGCAGGACTTCCTGTTGTTGTTCGTGAAATGCCGATTGAAGAGGCAAAGAAGCTCGGCGCAATGGCACTCTTCGGTGAAAAATACGGTGATACTGTCCGTGTTGTAACAATGGGCGATTATTCACTTGAACTCTGCGGTGGTACACATCTTGATAATACTGCAAAAGCAGGTATCTTCAAAATTACCTCCGAAGCATCCGTTGCGGCAGGTGTAAGACGTGTTGAGGCAATCTGCGCAAATGCAGTGCTTGCAAAAATAGCAGAGCTTGAAAACACAATAACAAGCGTTGCAGAGGCTCTCAAATCTGCTCCGAAGGAAGTTGTTATAAAGGCAAATAATCAGACCGAGGAGATTAAGGCTCTGAAGTCCGAGCTTTCCGCAATGAATTCAAAGATGGCACGTCTTGATGCCGCTGAATATATCGCAGAAGCTGAAGATATAAACGGAATCAAGTTTATCGCAAAGGTAATAAAGAATTCCGACGGCAACGGTCTTCGTGCAATCTGCGATGAAATCAGAGGTATGGATTCAAACGTTGCAGCCGTTCTGGCAACTGTAAACGGTGAGAAGATTGTATTCACGGCAACCTGCGGCAAGGATGTTGTTGCACGTGGCATCAAAGCCGGTGATATGGTAAGAGAAACTGCAAAGACTGCAGGCGGAAACGGTGGCGGTAAGCCTGATTTCGCAATGGCAGGCGGAAATGATGTTTCAAAGCTCGATGAAGCACTCGCTGCTGCAAAGAATTTTGTTTCTTCAAAGGCATAAGGAGGATATAAAATGTCAGATTGCTTGTTCTGTAAGATAGTTGCAGGTGATATTCCTTCAACAAAGGTATATGAGGATGAGAGCGTTTATGCTTTCCGTGATATCGCACCTCAGGCTCCCACCCATATCCTCGTTATCCCGAAGGAGCATATAGCATCAGTTGCCGAGATAAATGAGAATAACTCAAAGGTTATTTCTCATATTTTTGAGGTAATTGCAAAAATCGCAAAGGAAGAAGGTCTCACCGGAGGTTACCGCGTGGTTTCAAACTGCGGTGACGATGCAGGACAGACCGTGCATCACCTCCACTACCACATTCTCGGCGGTAAAAAGTTAAATGTAGAAATGGCATAAGAGACCAATCCCTGCAGGATTTTTCTTGCAGGGATTTTTATTTTGAAATTTTAAAAATTTTTCCAAAAAAGTTCTTGACAAATCTCTTCCAAGTGTGTATTATATATACGGTTAGTGGATGCTAACCGTTTTGTAACGGCGTTGGTTAGTTTAGTCTAACTGCCGGTTAAAAAACTTTTTAGGTGGTATCGCGTCAATATGAACTTAAAGCAGGCTGAAGAAGGAAAAGAATACATAATCCTTGATATTGAAACCGATGATGAAGAGCTTGATGCATTTCTTTTTTCTCTCGGTTGCTACAGCGGTGAGCCGATAACAGTTATTTCTCACCTCAAGGGCGGCTGTGTTGTTTCAATCAAAGACGGAAGATATAATATAGATAATCAGCTCGCAGAAGCCATAATCATATAGGCGATTTAAATGGCCGGTATGTGCCGGCCTGTTTTTACGAAAGTCAGTTAGCATAGGGTAACCGAAACTCTTGCTTTAAATATATACCTGCATAAATAAGGAGGAAGAAGAAAATGAGAATTGCTTTAACGGGCAATCCCAACAGCGGTAAAACAACCATGTACAATGCTCTTACCGGCAGAAACGAAAAGGTAGGAAACTGGGCAGGCGTTACCGTTGAGAAGAAGGAACACGCCATAAAAAGAAGCTTTTATGACGGAAAGGAAGATATTATCGCAGTTGACCTTCCCGGTGCTTATTCAATGTCACCTTTCACATCGGAAGAGAGTGTAACAAGCTCATATGTCAAGGGAGAGAATCCCGATGTAATCGTAAATA
>JAFQVE010000480.1 GCA_017408185.1 Oscillospiraceae bacterium
ACAGATAACTGTGGGGATTCTGTTCTCTTTCACAGCATCAAGCTCACGCGGGAAAATCATATTGTATTCCATAGTTGTTGTACCTCATTCCGTGTATGCAAGTGTTGTATAAAATGCGAGATTTGCCTGTGTATTATCAAGCCTTCCGTACTGAACAACGATATTTGTGTTCGATGCAAGCTTCATTGCATACTGCGTTTCAAACGGCACTTCAAAGCCACACATATCTTCAATGTTGTTTGTGCGGAAGCAACGTACCCGGCCTGCCTTGACCGTCCACTTGATATCCTCATATGCATCCTTATCAACAAAGAAAAGCTTTACATTTATTTCTGCATCAACATCGCTGTCGTTTACAATTATTACGGATTCATGCCCCTTTGCAACGCCTTCACCGGGTTTCGGAAGTTCGCAGTCGGGAATTATCCATATCTTTTTACCTACAGAATTACACATCAAGCTCAATGATTCCTTTCTTGAGATAATCTGTCATTGAACGGTAGCCGTCCTTTGTTACGACAATACCCTTTTCCCAGCGTGTACCGAAGGTCGGACCGGAGATAAATGTATCAACCTGGAATGTCATATTCTCTTCAAGCAGATAATCGCTGATTGTTTCCATCCATGGCGGCTCAACCTCGATCATACCCGTTCCATGGCAGGGACCGTAAACAAAGCTGTCACGATATCCGTTTTCTTCATAGAGCTTGTAAAAATCCTTTGCAATGTCGCTTGCCATAACGCCCGCCTTTATTCTTTCGCAGGTCCAGTCATGTGCTTTAAGGCAGAAGTCGATATATGCGCGACGATCCTCGCTAAGCTTACCCATAATTACCGGAAGACCTATTGCAGGGGAATATCCGTCAATCTTAGCCGAGAGGTTAAGCTGAACAATATCTCCCTTACCGATTTTCTTGTAGCTTGAACGGCTGATTGCGTGGCGGGTGGATGACTCGCTGAAAACGTACATCGGAAGTCCCTCGTATTCTGCTCCGTTTTCGTAGATAACGCGCTGTGCAACGCCAACCATTTCAAGCTCTGTAACACCGGGCTTGAGCGCGCGGATAACCTCGTCGGTTGCAAGCTCGATAATGCGGAAGCCTTCCTTGATGCAGGCAAGCTCGTTCTCGCTCTTTATCTTGCGGAGATCAACCATGATGTCATTGCACTTTACTATTTCAGCCTTCGGGAAGCTTTCACGAAGACCTTCGAAAATCGGAAGAGTGCATTCTATGTAGCTTCCGAGACCAATCTTTATGTTCTCGCCCGTAACGCCGATTGCCTTGAAAACATCGCGGAATGTGCTCGGCGTAAGCTCCGGATAAGACGGGTCTGCAGACTCGCGGAACTCCTTGAGACAGAAAATCTTGTCTATCTTTGCAACGTCCTGAGCGAAGATTATGCACTCCGGTCCTACGAGAAGCGCGGCATCTCCGTTTGCGGCGATTGCAACTCCTGCGCGCTCAAAGAGCGGCCAGAAGCCGCTGAAATAACGTGCGTTAGCATAGTCAGATTCGGTACTCGAAACAACCATTACATCAAGTCCGCGATCTGCAACCATTTTTGCGGCACGCTTGATTCTTTCCTGATATTCATAATCAGGGATACAAATTCTTGACATTTTTAATTTCCTCCTTGTTTTTACAAAGCTCTGACTGAGCTTATGTGTACGTTTTATTTTAACAATATTTCATCCAGCAAATAATCGCACTGCACGATTTTTTCCATGAGCATGCTTCTCGTGACATAATAATGGTTTGCCGCTTCATAACCGACAGAGCTGTTTCTAAGCATAATCCTGTATGCAGTTTCAGCAAGCACACGC
>JAFQVE010000481.1 GCA_017408185.1 Oscillospiraceae bacterium
GTATTTATCCGCTTCTTTTGTTGTTTTTTCAACAAGGCTTTTTGCCCAGTCATACTTTTTCGCATTTGAAAGCGCAGTCTCGCGCATTTTATTTGTATATATGGTAGGCTCGGTTTTCTGCGTTCCTGAAACCACTTCAAACAAGGTTTCATACGGTTTTCCGTAAATTTCAGCGATAACCTTTACCTTGCCCGTACCGTTTGAAACGTGATGCACATAACCGTTTTCGTCTACAGAAACGATATCCGGCGTGAGATTTTCGTAAGTACAGTCAAACGTCAGCTTTTCCGGTTCTTTTTCTTCTATCTGCTGAGCGAGACTGAAGCTTGCAAGATAAAAGCCTATCATAGATGATGTGTCAATCTTCTTATTTGACGTTGCAGCATCTATTGAGATCACAAGATAATAATCGCCTTGCTTTAAATCTATCGTCGGATAATTTGCAAATTCACCCGGAACAGGGGCTCCGGTCCAGTCTTTTGTGATTGATGCATCATAAGTGTCGAATGTTCCGAGAAGAGTTATTCCGCTGCCTTCTTTTCCTGCATTTTGAGTTACGGCAGTTATATCTGTGCCGTCATCAACCGTCATAACAGACGCATCAACAAGGTAAACATATGTATTTGCACCGATAGCTCGCTTGTAATATGTAAGCGTCGGCTTATATTTTCCGTTCTGAGGTACAGTGAGCTTAAATGCGCTTCCGCTTTCGCCGAGATTTATTCCGCTTCCGTCTTTGCTTCTGTAAAGAAATCCCTTATCATAGAACGTATGGAGTCTTGCACCGAGCAGTGCTGCTCCCGACCATAATCCGGTCGATTTCGTTCTGTCAAGAGTATAATTTGCCGGCGCGGCAATCATTGCGGCAAGAGTTGGCTTATCTGTTTTTCCGAGAACCTTCTGATTAAATACATACTCGGGATTTGCCGGTACGATCTCTTCCGGCTCAACCGTATACTCAGTACCGTCATTATTCATTGGCGTTACAACAATCTTTGCACCTGTGCTGTCGTATGAGAATACTGCCGGAGCATCAATATCCGCGCTTATTGCAGAAAGCTTTTTATCCTCAACACGCACCTTACGAGTTACCGATTTTGTCTCGTTATTAAATGTAACTGTTGCCGTGATATTTGCCTCGCCCTCACCAACAGCTTTGAGAACACCGTTTTCTATCTTCGCCACAGCATCGGTATCAGAGGAATATTCAACAGAAATTTCGCTGCCCGTTGCAATTGTTCCGTCTGAAAAATATGCAGAGGCAGAAAGCAATTTTTCTCTTCCTGTTATAATAAGCTCGTTTTCCGTAAGGTTTATCTCTGCATTTTCATACACAAGTTCATCTACATATATTTCTATTGAATCTGTATATTCTATGCCATCAATCGTCGTTTTCGCGGTTATGGTAACCTCACCTTTTGAAACACCCTTTATCTTTCCGTCCTGTGAAACAGTCGCAACATTGGTGTTCCCGCTTTCAAAGGTTACGTTATCACCTTCAAAATCAACAAGCTCGCCCGTCTTTGTTATATATCTTGCAAAAATTTCTGTTTCTATTCCAACAAGCGCAGTTTCCGCGCTGTGGGAAAGCTCCATTTCCGCAAGCGAAACATCATTCAGCTCTATTCTTCGAAGCGGAAGATAGCGGAACGTTGTGGATGTAAGCTTTGCATTTTCTCCCGAAAGCGTGAGAAGAACATAATACTCACCTGCTTCAAGCTTCATTGCCGGAAGAATCACATTCCCTGCCATATCAGGTTTGGTATCATTTGCTGCCGCGTTAAATGTATCAAAGCTTGCTTTTGGAGTAAGCTTTGATACCGTTGCCGCGATACCTTCCGCCGTCTCCGGGTTTATCCCGTTTGCGTCAGCTGTTGCCTGATCAAAGAAATAAACGTCTGCTATACCGCCGTTTGCCGCTTTGTCATAAACAATTTTCGGTGCGTACAATCCGCTCTGCGGAACGCGGATTTTAAATACCAATCCGTTCTTTGCATCCTTCCATTCGGGATTTGCAGACAGCGATACACGTGTCCACAGTGCACCCTCACGGAAGAAGAAGGTGTTCATAGCATTAAGCGCAAGCGCCCATTCGTCCGAAGCAGAGCCGTCTATACTGCCATACTGAAGCTCATCTTTTGTGACATATATTTTTTCTGCCGTATCTGTTCCGTTTGCAAGCTGAACATCAATATCCGGAAACCCCATTGCCGGAGCAGATATAATATATTTATACGGTGGCTGTTTTATCCCGGTTTCCTCTGCATATGCAAATGACGGCAAAAGCGAGATAAGCATTGCAAAGGAAAGAACGAATGATAATATTCTTTTCAGTTTCATAGGTTTTCTCCCTGTTTATTTTGAATAGACTACCTTATATGTATTCTCTTCTTTGTAAATCATATATCCGCGGGCGGTTGCCGTCGTGCCGCTGTTCGGCTGTGCGGTGAACTGCCCCTGAGCATCGCCTTTCACCTTTGATGCCGCCTTACTGTCACAGCTTGCGACCGATGCACCCTCACCGAAGAGGATACCTACCTCAACGATGTCTTTTCCGTTTGCATCGTAGGAAATCATTCTTGCGCCGTTTGTCTTTGCGGTATCGTCAAGCGAGATAATCGGTGCGATGGTTTCTTCTTCCTTAAACGTAATGCTTGCCGTATCCCATACGCAGTGCTTGTAGCTTGCGCCGTATGCAACCGGCTTGTCGTCAACATACCATGTGCCGGCAGTTTCTGATACAGATTTAAGCTCAAGCTCTGTATCGTAAGCATATGTATCGGTTACTGCGCCCTTTATCGTATTCTCGATTGTTACAGTGAAGCTTTCTTTTGCAGCATACTTTGCAACAATACGTGTGAGCTTTTCAAATATTGTATCTGCTGCAACTTCGCTTACGCCATCAAGTGTCCAGAACGGTGTGTTATAGCCTGTGAGCGTTGCTGTCGGCTTTGTTATTGCAGAAAATGCCTTATCTCCAACATTCTCGGCAGTATCGAGATACTGCCCGTTGTAGTTGTAGAACTCAACGTTGACTGTGGCTTCATCTGCTACCGGCTCATAAACTGCTGTGAGGAAGGTGTGCGTCATAAGCGGGAACTCGACCGTTTCAGCCTCTGTGAGCCATACACCGCGGTCAGCACTTCCGCGCTTCCAGCCAAGGAATTTGTAATTCGGATTAGTTGTATCTGCAACTGCTTTTACCGTGCTACCGACTGCGACAGACTCAATCTCATTTTCAGAAGTTGCACCGTCAATTGTTACGGTTACGGAATTTGCAACATCGGAATATGCACCGAAGGAGACGTTTCCGGAAACAGTTTCGGGTTCTTCTGTTGCGGTTTCAACCTTGTCGAGACCGAAGCTGTAGAGGTGGTAATAATAATTCGTTGGTTGTGTAGTGTAATTTTCTTGTGTTGCTTCTCCATCTAAGCTTATAACAAGATAGTACTCTTTATCTTTCTCTAAAGTTATTTCCGAAACACCAAAATCTTTTGTTTCCTTGTTTTTAAAAGTACTTGTCGCCGTTTCATCATGTGTATTAAACGAACCGCTTAAAATATACGAAATTGATGTCGTTGACACTCCTGTAATTCCCTGTACATAACTTTTGGGCTGATTCGTTCCCGTGTACGGCTGATCCGAAAGATAAATATTTATGTTTGCACCGAATTTGTACAGCCAATATGATATGTACGGTTTGTAATTAGCGGTTTCTCCAACAGTTATTTTTACAACAGTTCCATTTTTCCCCAAAGGCAATCTAGTGGTGTTTGTAGCTTTTTCGAACCACTGGTATCCTTCTGCGAAAAAAGCTGAACCTGAACTTGTCATAACACCGAGAGGTTGCCAACTATATCCTTTTTCTTCATCTACAAAAGACGCGCTTGTTGCACTTGCCATCGGGTAATTGGATCCTTCTGTCGCCGGACTGAGCTTATCCTTACTAAACACATACTCATATGTCGGTGCGGTGGTTGTTTCCGTTCCGGTTGCGCCTGTTGCCGGAATAAATGCAATCATCATGCACACAGCGAGCGCAAGGCACACCCCTCCCTTTAATGTTTTTCTCATTTTTGTTCTGAATTTCTTCATTTTTCATTCCCCTTTCGGATATTTTATATGCAAAAAGTCAAATTTTCTAAAATTTTGTTATTGACTTTTTTACAAACGAGTGTTACAATCAAAGCAAATGATGCGTGATGCATTCAGGAGGTAAAAACATGTCGATTGAAGTTCTCCAGATAGGAAAGTGGCAAAGCACAACACACGATTTAAAAAACTTAAGAAAGCATATTCACAATGATTTTCATCAGGTTATATTTACGCAAAATTCAAACGGAAAGCTTGTTTACGATGATGCTTCTTACCCGTTTGAAGCTGAGCATTTATATTTCACACCTCCGGGTGTGAGCCATTCCTGTGCGAACACAAAACAAACTCAATATACCATCATTTTCTTCAGGGTTCTTGATTCGCGGCTTGCTGAAAAGCTTGATGCAATTTCTCCGGGAATTGCCCCGCGCGATCTTATGTCATGCAAACAAATGCTTTCTCAGGCTGCATATGAATTTTTATCTGACACGGAATACGGAAGTCTCCGTGCAAACGCGTATTTTGAGCTTTTTCTCTCCGCTGCGCTTGAAGGAGCCGCTTTTTCGTCCGTTCCAAGCGAAACTTCGGAGCATGCACTCTCCTCAATGAACAACAACATTGAGCGCGCCGCAAGCTATATCCACAACAACTTTTCAAGCGAAATATCAATAGATGACCTTGCGGCGATAGCAGGCTTTGAACAACGCCAGTTTTTCCGTGCGTTCCGCGATAAGTTCGGCACATCTCCGAACAAATACATCAACGAACTTCGCATAAGCAAAGCAAAAACTCTTCTCGCAAACACAAATATGACCATTGCA
>JAFQVE010000482.1 GCA_017408185.1 Oscillospiraceae bacterium
AATACATAAGCCAAAAGGTCTTGCTCTGAATAAAGATACGGGGCTTCGTGAAATGAATCTCGGTGCATGGGAGAACAAAAAGTGGGAAGAGCTTCCGTCTGCTTTTCCGGAAGAGCATAAGCTCTGGACAAGCGACCCGTTGGATTTCAAGGTCGAAGGCGGCGAAACTTACCGTGAGGTATATGACCGTATGCGCCGGACTTTTGACAGAATTGTCAGCGAAAATGACGGTAAAACAGTTGCGATTGTAAGCCATGGCGTTGCGCTTCGCATACTTATGTACGGCATTCTGAACAACGGTGACCTTTCGGGCATTGCCGGGTTTGGATGGGGAGACAACACATGTGTAAGTCACTTTACGGTAGATGACGGAAAGCTGAAATCTGTTTTTGTAAATGATAATTCCCATCTTAAGGATATGCCCGGATTTAAGAAAAGCACGACATGGGGAAGTACAAGAGAAAGCGTGTTGCTTTAGATGGATAAGAGGGAATTGGAGGTAAATGTATATGAAAAGCAAAGTAAATGATATTTTATCAAAGCTTACACTTGATGAAAAAATCTCACTTCTGACGGGTGGAGATTATATGGCAACGGTCGGGCTTGAACGTTTCGGTCTCAAACCTAAAAGAATGGCAGATGGACCTCACGGTGTGCGTAAAGATTCGGCAACCGGAGCCAACTCGCGTGAAGAAGCGGAAAGTAACTGCACAGCTTTTCCAAATCTTTGCCTTGCTGCGGCAACATGGGATAAAGAGCTTATACATAAAATGGGCGTGGCGCTTGCGAAAGACTGTATCCACAACGATGTTGATATGCTTTTAGGACCGGGTGTGAACATAAAGCGGCATGCCCTCTGTGGAAGGAATTTTGAGTATTTCTCGGAAGACCCCGTTCTCGCTGGAGAAATGGCGGCTGCATACATAAACGGACTCCAAGGCCTCGGTGTTGCGGCATCGCTTAAGCACTATGCCGCTAACAATCAGGAAAAATACCGCCTTACAACAAGTGTGGATGCAGATATGCGGACGCTTATGGAAATTTATCTTAAGGCGTTTGAAATCGCAATTAAAAAGTCATCTCCGGCAACCGTTATGTGTGCGTACAACAAGATTCATTCCGTCTGGTGTTCCGAAAACAAGTTTTTGCTTACCGAAGTTCTTCGCGATTCATGGGGATATAACGGTGTTGTAGTCTCTGACTGGGGGGCTGTGCATAATTCGGCGAAGGCTGTTTCGGCAGGTCTTGATTTGCGTATGCCAAAGGGAAAAGATTTTGTAAAGGATATAAAAGAAGCTCTTGAGAATGGCGCAATAACGGAAGAAGAAATAGAAATCTCGGCAAAAAGAATGATAGAGCTTTTGATGATGATTCCTGAAACTAATATAAGCTATGACAGAGATGAACAGCATAAGGTTTGCCGTGAGGTTGCAGCAGAAGGAATGGTACTTCTCAAAAACCGTGATAACACATTGCCGATAACACCTGATAAGTATAAAAAGGTTGCTATTATAGGTGAATTTGCAAAATCACCGCTGATATTTGGGCAGGGAAGTGCCGAGGTTCATGTTTCCGATGATTATATCGATTCACCGATTGATGAGCTTCGTAAGCTTTGCGGAGATGAAATTGAGTTTAAATATATGGAGCTTTACAAGAAAGATGCCTTTTTAAAGGAAATGCTTTGGTTAAAGCATCCGGAATTCGCGAAGTTCATTGCAGACACAGATCTTGTCATTATGTTTGTGGGTGCAATGGAATC
>JAFQVE010000055.1 GCA_017408185.1 Oscillospiraceae bacterium
CACTCACACCAAGGCGAATAAACCTTGTATATATCGTCCGGATCTATGGCAATTTCATCTCTAACCTCATCCAGTCCGATATGGAAAGACGTTATTCCGTTTGGTGCAAGATACTCATCAATTATCTGATCGTAAATTGCAAAAAGCATATCATATGTTTCTTTGCAGGAAACACAAAGACTGTAACCTGATTTTTTCCCGTCGATGTATGCGCTGACCTCCGGATACATTCTCGGAACAAGGGTGTTGTGTCCGTAACTGTTCCAAAGCGGCAAAACTTCAACTCCGCATTCTTTTCCGTATGCGACGATTTCACCGAAAAAATTCCCTTCCGCCATAGGTGTCGGCAGACTTTCATCTATCCATTCTCGCTTTTGCGGTGAATAATAGCGCTTAGTTACACTGCTTGCGAGCTTCGGATACCGTTTTACCGAAATGAAGATATGTTCAGATCTGGTGCCTTCCGAAACATTCCAGCATCCGTAAAGCGCAATAACAAGCTGATTAAGCTTCATTTCGCACATATCATCAATAAGCTTTTTCCAGTCATCAAGTGTCATAATCTCATTACCGCCGCAACATTCCATAAAATGTCCGCGAGTGCGAAGATCCGGCCAGTCAAGAACCGACATTTCAGGAATGTAGACTGTGTTATTTTCGACATAAACACACTGAAGAAGC
Organism: Oscillospiraceae bacterium; assembly: GCA_017408185.1. The sequence goes on from JAFQVE010000055.1 coordinate 682, forward strand.
GTTGTAACACAGTAACAAAGACCTTCTTCACCATATGCCGTAAGAAGAATTTCATTATCGCAAGCTTCTATGCTATACGCCTGATCGCTGTTCTTTTTTACATCAGCCGGTATCTCTTTTGTGACGCTCACTCTGATAACCGTCTTTTCCCCTTCTCCATTTTTTCCGCCGATGGCGGCAATAAGCTTTTTTTCAAGCTTCAAAAGTGCGTTTTTCGCGAGAAAACCGTTACAATTATCCGAAACTATGCAAAAAGACGGTCTTCCGCTTTTACCGAGAAGAACTCTACCGTTTCCCTGACGTGTTTTTTGAGGCACGGGCTTTATTTTCGTTAATATATCCACAACAACACACTCCTTTTTTATCATCCTTTAAAGTATAAAAACACCCTTTCGAATAATCAAGTTGATATTTCGGCAAATTAAACCCGAAGCCGCATTATCTGCCTGAAAATACACTTGACACGGTTATGTCAAAATGATATATTTCTTTATGATCTACACACGCAAAGGAGCCAATATATGAAAAAGAGATGGATGCTTGTAACAGACAACTATAGCGGCATAGCGAAAAAAGCTGCCGATATTCTTTATGCCGAAATCGCCGGACTTGTAAACTATGTTCTCCCCGCAAAAGGGTTGAATAATTTAACCGAAACCGACAAAAAAGAATACAACCTTATACTCATAGGAAAGACCGGTCAAAACGATATTTTCAGTCAGCTTGAGGCACACGGCGACCTGACTGTTCCCGTTGTTGCGGAAGGTTACGGCATATATGTCGGAAAATCCCCGCTTTATGACAACCGGATAATAGCCATTGCAGGTCAAGACGCACATGGTGTTCTTTACGGATGTATGGATTTTTGCAATAAATATCTCGGAAATATCATTCACAGAAAAGGAGATATCTGGGACGAAAGCTTTTTTGATGCACTTTTTGAGCGTGAACTCAATCCTTTTAAAACAACTGCTTTCCCTGCCGTGAAAACCCGCGCTGTATGGACATGGGGACACGTGATTTATGACTATCGCAGCTTTTTCAAAAATATGGCACGGCTTCGACTTAACGAAGTTGTCATTTGGAATGACCGGTTGCCGCTCAACGCGGACGAAGTGGTTGATTTTGCCCACTCGCTCGGCATAAAGCTGATTTGGGGATTTGCATGGGGTTGGGGCGTTGACTGTGCCGACATTCTCCACAACCTAAACGAAGATTCCCTGAACCTGCTGAAAAAAAGCATTATTAAAACATATACGGAAGAATACAAGGGAACCGATTGCGACGGTATTTATTTCCAGTCTTTCACCGAGCTTCATACAGACGTTATCGATAGTAAATGCATTGCTGAAACAGTGGTCAATTTAGTAAACGAAATTTCTTCAGAACTGTTCAAAATTTCTCCGGAGCTTCATATACAATTCGGCTTACACGCAACCTCTGTAAAAAACAATTTAGACTATATCCGAAAAGTAGACAATCGCATTCATATAGTTTGGGAGGATTGCGGCTCATTTCCGTATAATTACTACGCTGATGACATTTCTGACTTTGATGATACACTGAAGCTGACACAGGAGCTTGTTCATCTCAGAGGATCTGATGAACGCTTTGGCGCCGTACTCAAAGGAATGCCCAAGCTTGACTGGACACGCTTTGAGCATTTTACTCAAAGCTATATCTTAGGAGAAAGAACCAACACTTTTATACACAACAGACTTCACACAAAAAGCACATTATGGAAAAAGCTTCAATCCGACTGGCTGAGAAACGCAGAATATGCACGAAAAATCATTCAAGCCACAGCAGACGGAAGCGAAGAGGTGATAATCCAGGCTCTTATTGAAGATTCGCTGTTTGAAAATAAAATTATGTTCCCCGCCGCACTGTATGCAGAAATGCTCTGGACTCCTAACCGTCCTGTAAATGAAATGATAGCTGATGTTGCGGGATATCCATGCATCCGGTTTGCAAATGAAAATTAGTATATTCCGATTAAAATATGGGATGCGCTGAAATAAGCGCATCCCATTGCATTATCGTTATTAGCCTATTTTTTTACTTTACCTCACGGATGATGCCCATCGGCGTCTGCTGTGCACTCTGCCCGAGCGGGTTATCGCGCAGAATCTTCGGAAGAAGCGTTCTGTCAACAGTATCGTCCGACGCACCGAGGATTTTTCCGGTGAGGTCATTTACGTCTACAACCGCAACGCGGAAACCGATTCTTGCCGCAACATCGCGTGCAACCTTATCCGGGTCCTCCGGACCGAGAACAACGCACTTGTTGTACGGCGGAAGGGTATACGGTGTCGGTCCGTCGATAGACTCAGCACGGTAGCCCGCAACCTTGTAAAACCAGCCGCGCTTACCTAAAAGCTTTCCTATTGCGGAGCAAAATGCCGCACAGAGAAGACGGAAGGTTCCGCACTCACGAAGTGCCATTTCCATGGTTTCCGGAATACCGAGGCCTATTCCGTAGGGTGATTTGTAAACAAACTTACAAAGAAGCTTTGCAAGCGGACGCGGATGGATTTCCGTAAGCGGAACAGCGCGCTTCTGCGAGCAGGCAACACACTTTTCGGATATGAAAAGGATATCACCCTCCTGCATATGCTCTGCGGCATATTTTTCCGCAACATCCGTAATCTTATCGTTTTCGGTTACAACATGCGTCTTTATCGGCAGGCGCATATACTCCTTACCGTCAACGGTTATGGTAGTATTCTTGCCTTCATTTGCACAAAGCTCTGACATTTTTATACCCCTTTTATGAGTTAATTTTATTTCATATGCATTAAGTATATCACAAAAGCGTACCGACGGCAAGTATAAAAATAGGTTCATTTTATACTTTTGCGTATTTTGCCGATAAAAATATAATTATTTTAGAAAAAAAGGTTGAAAAATTCTTTAATATGTGGTAGAATTTACTGTACTTATGACAAGCATTACCGTGTATTATTCGCACGGCAGATTATTTCGGAGGTGTTTATTTTGAAAATTGCTCTTACTATTGTTCAGCTTATTCTTTCTGTTGCACTTGTCTGCATCGTTATGTTCCAGCAGGGACGCACTCAGGGTCTCGGCGCTATCGCAGGTGCCGGTGATACCTTCCTTTCCAAGAATAAGTCTAAGTCTCTTGATGCTACACTTGCAAAGCTGACAACGGTTATCGCGGCTGTATTCATTATTGTTACGCTTGTGCTTAACCTCAATATTCTTGGCTAATCCACCAATACAATATCATGCGCAGAGCGGCTTTTGCTTCTGCGCTATTGTATTTTTAATCCATCTTTATCAAAGGAGTCTTTAACTTGACAAATCCCAACATCAGAAACATTGCCATTATTGCCCACGTTGACCACGGCAAAACCACGCTGGTTGACGAAATGCTGAAGCAAAGCGGAACCTTCCGCGAAAACCAGGTCGTTGCAGAACGCGTTATGGATTCTAACGACATCGAGCGTGAGCGCGGCATCACCATTCTCGCAAAAAACACGTCAATCCGTTACGGTGACGTGAAAATAAACATAATTGACACTCCCGGACACGCAGATTTCGGCGGCGAGGTTGAGCGCGTTCTCAAAATGGTTGACGGCGTTATCCTTCTCGTTGATGCTGCAGAAGGTCCCATGCCGCAAACGCGTTTTGTTCTGCAGAAGGCGCTGTCCCTCGGTCATCGCGTAATCGTTGCAGTCAACAAGATTGACCGTCAGGACGCACGTCTTGACGAAATTGAGGATGAGGTTTTAGAGCTGTTTATGGATCTTGAAGCAAACGATGACCAGCTTGATTCTCCGTTCCTTTTCTGCTCCGCACGCGCCGGCATTGCATCAAACGACCCGCTCACAGAAGGCACGGATTTGCGCCCGCTCTTTGACAAAATCATCGAATACATTCCCGCACCGAGTGCAAATTGTGACGAGCCGATGCGCCTTCTTGTTTCGTCCATCGACTATAATGACTATGTAGGAAGAATAGCTATCGGTCGCGTTGAATCCGGCATCATCCGCCAGAATCAGGAGATTGTTGTCTGCGATTATCACAACCAGCGCGAGCCGAAGAAGGCTAAAATCACCGCAATGTATCAGTTTGAGGGGCTTGAGCGCGTTCCCGTCACCGAAGCAAGCGCAGGAAATATTATCTGCCTTTCGGGTATCGCTGAGATAACAATCGGAGACACTATATGCGACCCCGAAAATCCGGAGCCGCTTCCGTTCGTCAAGATTTCCGAGCCGACAGTTGAAATGACTTTCTCCGTAAACGACTCTCCTTTTGCCGGCCGCGAAGGAAAATTCGTAACAACCCGCAATATAAAAGATCGTCTTGAGCGCGAGCTTTTAAAGGACGTTTCCCTGCGCGTAACCCCTGCAGAAAACAGCTCTGATGCCTTCATCGTCTCAGGACGCGGAGAAATGCATCTTTCCATTCTCATTGAAACCATGCGCCGTGA
>JAFQVE010000483.1 GCA_017408185.1 Oscillospiraceae bacterium
AAGCCCGAAAACAGTTCCGGTTGATTACTCTATTTCCTATGACGACTATGCCGCAATTCAGGATGATATCGGAGATTACGAAGGGATAGTTATCGAGCCGTTGTGGGCACAGAAATATAAAATCGACCCACAACCCACAAGTGATACACCAACCGCTTACGCAAAGGAAACATCTGATAACGGAGCAACGTGGGCTGATGCGGCTGCAACCTATCAATGGTATAACTTTGACCCTGCATCACAGGCTGTGGGCAGCGCAGTTTCCGGTGCAACATCCAATACTCTTTCATCGGGAATTGACGGAAATTATTATGTCTGCAAGGTCACCTTTGAAAACGGAGACATTCTCACAACCGATGCGGTTCAATGTGTTATATCCAGCTACACCGTTTCCTTTAATGCAAACGGCGGAAGCGGAAGTATGGCAGATGTTGAGTCTCCCATCGGCGAGGAATACACACTTCCGGATTGCACCTTTACTGCACCCTCCGGTATGGAATTTGCAGGCTGGGACAAGGGTCAGCCGGGAGATAAGATAACTCTTACGGACAATACAACCCTTACGGCTCAATGGCAGTCTATATACAAGGATTATGCAATACTTCAGAATGACATAAACCACGTCCGTGAAGTGGTCGGCAGTATTGCCGATGTTACGGAAAAGGACGGAAAAATAGTTATAAAGCTTAAAAGCGATGTAACAGGCAGAATCCGCTTTGATAACAACGCAGGAAGCTTCCTCCTCGACCTCAACGGACATACAATCACTCCGGGAAATCAGAACGAAGCACTTTGCCTCGACAATAATTTTACGGGAACGGTCACCGTAACGGGCGAGGGTACACTTAAAAAAGGTAAGAACAACATCGTATATAACTGGAAGGGAACTCTTAACTTCGCAGTAGCCGAGGGAAGTGAATACTTCTCCCTCAAAAACGGCGATGACAATGTATTTGCCGAAAAGAATACCACTACAAAGAATTATTCGGGAACCTTCTCTAGCACGGGCGATGGCTTTGTTCTCACTCAGGGAACGCTCGGAACCTATACCGTTTACTTTGATGCAAACGGCGGAAGCGGAAGTATGGCAAATCAGACCATAAAGGAGCTTACTCCAACAGAGCTTTCCGCAAATACGTTTACTCTTGACGGCTATACCTTCAAGGGCTGGTCTACCCGTTCGGGCGATGTGAACGTGGATTACGCAGATCGCGAAAAGGTAACAGATCTTGCACCTGTCGGCGGAGAAGCACAGCTCTTTGCAGTCTGGGAAATCATCCCGGCAGCAGCACCGTCGGTTTCGACTTCAAGCGGACTTAACCTCACCTACGGCGATATAGATGCAAGCGATACAATTTCCGTTCTCGCAACGGCAAATGCAAGCACTTATGACCTTTCATATCAATGGTATCGCGGCGAAAGCAAGATTTCCGGTGCAACAAGCTCTTCCTATACCATTCCGCAAGACACGGAAGCCGGCTCTTACATCTATTATTGTAATGTAACTGCAACGAGAAAGGATAACGGCGAGAATGCAAGCACAAAATCCGCATATATCATCGTAAACGTAGAAAAGGCAACTCCTGTTATCACAGTTGACACAACACCCATTGTTAAGACCTACGGCGAGGTTTGGTCACTCCCGACGGCAACATCCGACTACGGAACGGTAACGACTAACAAGACCGTAGCTGATATGAAGAATGCGGCAACTTATACCGTTACTTACTCCGTTTCGGGAACAAACAACTGGAACAGTGCAACAAAGACCATTTCCGTAACAATCAACCCGGCAAAGGTAGATAAGCCTTCGGCAGACACAACGGTATTTACCTATGACAGAAGTGAAAAGACTTATACAATCGCCGCAAACAGTCTCTATACAGTTTCAAACAACAAGAGAACAAATGCAGGCAGTCAAACGGTAACGGTTGCCCTCAAGGATAAGACAAACTACACCTGGGCTGACGGCAAAACAGCTGATCTTGCATTTACCTTCACAATAGGAAAGGCACAGGCGGCAATAAATGTTGACACAACTCCGATTGTTAAGACCTATGGTGAAGCACTCACTCTTCCCACGGCTACCACAAACTTCGGAACAGTAACAGCCGATAAGACAGTAGCCGATATGAAGAATGCAGGAACATATACAGTTACCTACACGGTTGCCGGAACAGACAACTGGGTTGGCGATACAAAGACTTTAAGCGTAACAATCAATAAAAAACCCGTCTCCATTGCGTGGGGTGAAACCTCCTTTGTGTATGACGGAAGCGAAAAGACAGTAACCGCAGAAATTTCAAATGCAGAAAGCGGTGACACGGTAACTCCCACCCTTTCGGGCAATACCGGAACTTCCGCAGGCGACTATACTGCAACCGTAACGGCACTTTCAAACGACAACTACACTCTTGACGGCGTTGCGGCAACAAAGGCATGGAAAATCGCTCAGGCAACAAACGAGTGGACAAGTGAGCTTTCAATAAGCGATTGGACATATGGCGACACGCCCAATGCACCGCAAGCTTTAGCGAAGTTCGGAACAGTAAACTTTGCATATTCCGATGCCGAGGACGGAGTTTACGAAACAGAAGTTCCCACCGAAGCAGGAGTATGGTATGTGAGAGCAGAGGTTTCGGAAACAACTGACTTTACAGGGCTTTCCGCAACAAAGAGCTTTGAGATTGAAAAGGCAATACCGAGTGCCTCGGAAGCACCGAAAGCTACTGCCGTGGTAATCGGAAGAGCTCTCAACACCTCCACAATAATCCCCGGAGTTATCCTCGGCATAGACGGTGTTACAGAGCTTTCGGGAACATATTCCTGGAAAAACGGAAACAAGATTCTCGACAAGAAGGGCGAATATAACGAAGTTATAATCTTCACTCCGAAGGATTCTTCAAACTATGAAGCAGTTGAGTTTGAGGTAACCGTAAATGCGGCATACCTCGGCGGTCTCTATGCAGACGGCGACAAAACAAAGCCCCAGACTCAAACACCCTCACAACAGCAATCAGGCAAGCTCTTCGATGACGTGCCTGTTGGAAGCTGGTATGAAGAGGCGGCAGAATGGATGGGCAAAAACGGCTATATGTCGGGTACTGCAGGTCGCACCTTCTCACCGAATCTCGGCACAAGCCGCGGTATGATTGTAACAATCCTCTGGAGAATAGCAGGAAGTCCCGAGCCGCAGGGCGAGTGTCCCTTTGAGGATGTAAATCCAGGCTCATACTATGAAAAGGCAATCACCTGGGCACAGGAAAACGGCGTTGTAACAGGTCACAGCGACACAATTTTCAAGCCGGATGATCTTATCACACGCGAACAGCTTGCGGCAATTATATACCGTAACGAAGTCCGCAAGGGTATGGATGCGGTAACTACGGAAGAAAATCTCACATCATTTGCAGACCATACCTCCGTCCGTGCATACGCTGTAACGGCAATGAACTGGGCAGTAGGCGAAGGTCTTCTCAACGGTGTGGGAGATAATACCCTCGCACCGCAGAAAACTGCAACACGCGCCGAAGCCGCAACAATGATTTACCGTATGGAAAATAAGTAGTATAACGTAAAATAACCTCCCCCGATGGGGAGGTTATTTCAGACTGTCGAAAAAGGTGCGAGACCACAAGCGAAGAAACATATGTAGGGAACGACAACCGGTCGTTCCGTCTCGGTTTTTGACAAAACCTGATTTTCAGAAAGCCACATAGTTTTCACAAAAGTCCTTGAAACATCGAGTTTCAAGGACTTTTTCGCTTGTTTTCCCCGAAGTGTCACCTCTCGATGTATCAACATACACCTTCGGGTTCC
>JAFQVE010000484.1 GCA_017408185.1 Oscillospiraceae bacterium
CTGACAGAAAAACAGACGGCAGGTATGTGTGGCTTGTTCTTTTCTCGTGCCTTTTGAATGCAGTATCGGGAATAATGGACAAGTATATTATGTCAACAAAAGCAGTCAGCAGCATCCAGCTGCAGTTCTGGTTTATGCTTATGCTTTCTGTAATGTACTATGCATACATTCGCATCAAAGGACAAAAGGCAGATATCCGCGGCTGTGCAAAAAATCCGTACATTTATATCCTGAGCTTTCTTCTGATTGCGGGTGACCGCCTGCTTTTCATTGCAAATTCCTATGAGGCAAGCCAGGTGACGGTTATGACTCTCCTTAAGCAAAGTGCGGTGATAGTGGCAATTCTCAGCGGCAAGTTTGTTTACGGAGAAAAAATAGCGCGAAAGCTTTTGTGCGCCGGAATTATCATTTTCGGAATAGTGTTGGCTGTTGTATAAGAAATGCGGCAAGAAGTTATTGCCATTAAAAAGGATTTTTATCCGGGCAAACGGATATTCACCGTATATGATAAAATAAATGTACATAAGCTGATACGGAATGGTTCACAAACTACACATCGGAAGGTGTTTTGATATGGAAGAAATAATAAAAGAATTAAAATCACTTCGTGCGGAGATTGCGGAGCATAATCGCCGCTACTACGTTGAGGATGCACCGAGCGTATCGGACTATGAATATGATATGCTTATGCGCCGCTTAAAAGAAATTGAAAAGGAACACCCCGAGCTTATAACGCCGGATTCGCCTACACAGCGTGTTGGCGGGCAGGCGCTTACGGCTTTCGAGTCGGTGCGCCACGAAATACCGATGGACAGCTTGCAGGACGTGTTTTCAAAGGAAGAGCTTGCGGATTTTGATGCACGTGTAAAAGAAGTTGTTCCCGATGCGGAGTACGCGGTAGAGCTTAAAATCGACGGTCTTTCAGTATCCGTTGAGTATGAAAACGGATATCTCGTGCGCGGAGTAACGCGCGGCGACGGAATTACCGGCGAGGACGTCACGCAGAACATAAAGACAATTAAAAGCCTTCCGCTGCATATTGAGGATGCCCCACGCCGTCTTATCATCCGCGGCGAGGTGTATATGCCGAGAGAGACGTTTTACCGTCTGAACGAAGAACGTGAAGCGCGTGGAGAAACGCTCTTTGCAAATCCGCGCAATGCCGCGGCAGGATCCTTGCGCCAGCTTGATCCGAAGCTGTGCGCCGAGAGAAGTCTTGATATAATAATATTCAACGTTCAGCTTGCCGAGGGCGTGGAGTTCGAAACCCATTCGGAATCCCTTGCGTATCTTGCAAAGCTTGGCTTCAGGGTAAGCCCATATTGCAACGTGTTTTCATCTGTTGACGATGCGTTTGCAGAGGTAGAAAGACTTGGGAATATGCGCGATTCACTCGCGTTTCAGATAGACGGCGCGGTGCTTAAGGTGAATCGCATAAGCCAGAGACCGATGCTCGGCGCAACGGCAAAGTTCCCGAGGTGGGCGGCGGCGTATAAATACCCGCCGGAGCAGAAGCAGACGAAGCTTCTTGATATCATCCTGCAG
>JAFQVE010000485.1 GCA_017408185.1 Oscillospiraceae bacterium
CGGCAAGGATTTATTCCAGTATGATGATTTCTACAACTATTTCCTTATCAATGTTGCCGCAAAGGGTGACGAGCTTATCAAAAACGGCAAGGTAAACTGCGATACCAACGAATTTAAGGATGTTTTTTATGCGATTGCCGAGCCCGGAATTGAAGGCGGTATAAGCCTTTATAATAACTTTGCAACAGACCTTTGGAAAACCGGCGATATAATTTCATACATCGGCTCATCAGCAGGAATTCTTTATGCCCGTGATGATGTTACATATCCCGATAACAGCACGGAAAAGGTTGAGATGTCTGTTCTTGCATATCCTGTTTTCGAGGGTGCAACACCTACCGTTATGCAACGCGGTGTAACGCTTTTTGCCAACAAAACCGAGGATGCGAAGAAAAACAAGGCAATCAAGATTTTTGTTGATTTCCTTGCAGAAACAGAAAACAACATTGAATTTGCATCCCAAGCAGGCTATGTTCCGGGTACTGACGAAGCCTTTGAAGGACTGTTCTCAAACCTTGAAGGTGTTGAAAATCCCAAATACCGTATGCTTTATGAGGCTGTAAGCGATATGTACGGCAAATATACCTTTAAGCCGCTTCCCGTATTTGAAAATTCTTCTGCCGTTCAAAAGGAATTTGATGGCAATGTTACCAATATACTTTCAAGAGCACGGGCAGAATATCAGGCGAGAGTGTCCGCAGGCGAGGATAAAAACACCGTTTTATCGGAGCTTTGTGAAAAGGCTCTTAACGAGCTGAAAAGCAAGTATTAAAGGATAAGGAGGAGCAGAAATGAAGCTGCCGCAGATTAAAGCCACTTTGGCGGAAATAAAAAACAGCGGTCTTTCTATGAAAAGAAGACTCGCTGTGTATATTGCTGTGCTTTTAATGCTGTTCCTTGTTGTTATCGGGATTGCAATGAATTTTTTAGGCATTCTTAACATTACGCCGTTTCGTCTTAAAGAAACCTTTCAGCGAGAACTTAAAGAAACAAACTACCGTGCAGAAACCTCTATTGATACAAATGCAGCTCATGCAATTTTGTTTGCAGAGCATCTTTCTAAAGAAACAGAGCGTTATCTTGCTTCTAAAAATATAAGCTTTGAAGCTTTGGAAAACAATGCGGCGTTGATTGACGGGCTTGAGGCAGAGGTTTACAATATCGTAGCTGCAAATATGCAGTATGGCGATTGCAGCGGTGCGTTCTTTATGCTTAACACAACGGTAAACAGTAAGCTTCCCGAAAAATACCACAGCGGCATTTACCTGAAATTTTCCTATCTTCACTCAAACAGTATGGTAAACCACACAACCTCAATGCTCTACGGCTCGTCTGCCGTTGCAAAGGAATACGGCGCTGATTATTACAGCGAATGGCATTTGGAGATGCCGGAGGGTATTTATCACGAGCTTGACGATGTATTTCATATTTCAAAGGCAGACTGTAACGACAGCTATGTGCTGACGGGTGTATATCAGATTCCCGGCACTTGGGAAAATGTGAGGTTTTTATGTGTTCCCGTGTTTGACACACGCGACAAGCTTATCGGTGTATGCGGCTTTGAAATCTCAAGCCTTTATTTCAGCCTGACCTACGAAACACATAATGATGAGCTTGACAACATCATTCACGGTTTATTTACAGAGAGCGAAAAGGATTCATATACCGGGCAGATATCCGTCAATCATTCGGGGTATTCTCCGTCCGACACAGGCGTAATGACAATAAAGAAGGGCAAAAATCTTGATACCTTTACATACGGAAACGAAACCTTTATCGGTAAGTACGGAGAGATTACACTGGGCAACAGCAAGCATATTTTAACCGTTATGGTTCCCGAAAAGGAATATCAGTCCTTGCTTTCCGAATCGTATATCAGAATGCTTGC
>JAFQVE010000486.1 GCA_017408185.1 Oscillospiraceae bacterium
CTGAATCCGTTTACGCTTACTCCCTTTGATGAAACAGAAATCAAAGAGAACGAAACATCATCAGCTGCGGACATAGCCGAAAGGGTTATGTACGGAACGCCGTGAGAAATAAAGTGGGTAGGGGATGAACCGGCTCCCTGAACAACAAGGGCAACTTTGTTGCTTTTTTCAATAAGTGAACAAAGCTCATCGGCGTTTTTTATCGTCTGAACGGAAGATTCCTCCGGAGATACAGCAAGAGGAATAGTGGTGAAGATAATTGCCGGACGGTGCGATTTGCCGAGAAGACGGGATATCCACCCGAATTGTTCATCATCAATATAAAAGCCGCCGTTATCATCGCTCACGGCATCAAGGAAAATGCAACGGTAGTCTGAAACATCAAATGCGCGATAACGCATAGTGTATTCCGCAATGCGCATAAACTCATCCTTCGGGATAACACTCTCACATACGCCTCTGAGCGCATGAATCGAAGCGGTGCGGTCAAATGCATTGAGAATATTATTTAAAAGGCAGGCGCTTTTTTCGGCATCGGCTTTGCCGTCAACGGTATTACCGAGCGTTGCGATAAATCTGCAATTAGAGGCAGCTCCGCATATGGATTTTATTTTTGCTTCAAAGGCAGGGGGGATATTTTCCGCAGCTGAAGCATCATACGGGCACAGCATATCGGAAAACGCGATAAATTGAATCATATGCAGAAGCCTCCTTTCACATAAAAATCCTATATAGCAAAAATAAGAAAATAAAACAAAAGCTAAGCGCATTGGTTTCATTTTCTTATCTGTTTGCTATGGTGACCCGTAGGAGAATCGAACTCCTGTTACCGCCGTGAAAGGGCGGTGTCTTAACCGCTTGACCAACGGGCCGTTTTTGAGCGGGACAGGGGAGACCTGAGTCCCGCTATGGTAGCGGCGGCTGGACTTGAACCAGTGACCGTTCGGGTATGAACCGAATGCTCTAGCCAACTGAGCTACGCCGCCAAATATCAACTCGAACAGTCGAGCTTAATTATTATAATACAACTTTGTGCGAATGTCAAGCTTTTTTTGAAAAAAATTTGGCAGAAATTTGGCGGAAATTTGGCAGAAACTTGGCACCACAAAAAATAATTTTAGTGATATAATACTTTTCGTTATCCGGCAAGACCGGGTAACGGCTCCGGATTTGACCGCAGGAGCGCACGCCTGCGGAAGAATTCCGGAGAAACACCCAAAACGGTGCCGGCGGAAAAATGCCGGAATGAGAAGTCCGCCGCTTTAATGCGCGCAAAAGACAGGCGGCCTCACGGAGGGCGGCAGGAAGCCGCGGGGGATGCCGGCACGGAAAGAAGGTGGAAAAATATATAAAGGAGTTGTGATTATGTTTGAAGAAAGCAATAATACACAAGAACAGGAACTCACGTTACCGGAAAAGCTTTTCGATGACGATGAAACCGAAATAAACGATACCGCAGAAATCGCCGAAGAGGAGAAGAGCGAGGCGGTGTCTGAAACCCAAAATGAAACAGAGGAAGAACCGGCAAGCCCGGAAGCTGATGCCGAAGAAATTGAAAACGCACGCTCACGTGCACTTGCACAGGTCGAAAGACTGAGCCGCGATACAGGTTTTTCAGGACCGTGGGGAAGCTTGTTCCGTGCCTATCCGGCGCTTTCAAGAAACGATGCGTTTGAGCAGCTCGGAGATGCTGTGAACGGAGGTATGACACCGCTTGAGGCATACCAGCAGAAGCTGCTTGAGGAAAAGGAGCGGGAGCTTGAAATGATTCGGAGCACGTCTACGGCAAGAAAACGTTCTATAGGCGCAGTTGTGGAAGAAAACACAGAAAGCGAGCTTGATGATTTCCTCGCAGGATTTTATTCAGTTTAAAAAACAATCATTAAAAAGAAAGGAAAATTAAAATTATGTCAGCAATTAATTTACACGCAAAATACGATAAAGAAATTCAGACTCAGTATGTTAAGGACAGCCTTCTTGGCAATTGCCTTGACAACACCTACAGCTTTTCCGGAGTTAAGACGGTAAGGATTTCAACACCCATTACCGTTCCGATGTCGGATTATTCACGCACGGGAACCAACCGTTACGGCACACCAAAAGAAATGGAAGACATTGTTCAGGAGCTCACGCTTTCTCAGGACAAGAGCTTTACGCTTACAATCGATAAAGGGAATAACGCAGACCAGAACGGAATTAAGGAAGCCGGAAAGATGCTTAAGCTTCAGATGGCAGAGCAGGCAATTCCGCTTATGGATAAGTACAGCTTTGAGCGTCTTTCAAAGCTTGCGGGAAAGATTGTCGGAAACTCCACAGCAATCTCAAAATCCAATGTATGTGAACGCATAACAGCGGGTACTACATTTATGGATGACAGCGAGGTTCCGGCATATGACAGAACGCTCTTTGTTCCGAGTGAAGTGTATGCGAAGCTTCGTCTTTCCGAGGAGTTCCACGGCTGCGACAGGCTTATGGAAAAATCTCTTACAAAGGGACAGGTGGGCACGTATGACAATATGCGCGTCGTAAAGGTTCCGCATTCGCGCTGGCCGCAGAACGTAAACTTCATCATTGTTCACAAGCGTGCGGCATGTGCGCCCGTAAAGCTCAACGACACGAAGTACCACAAGGACCCGCCGGGAATTTCAGGTTCTCTTCTCGAAGGAAGACAGTATTACGACCTTTTCGTTTTTGGTGCAAAGTGCAACGGCGTTTACGTTGATGTAAACACTGCAAGCGGAGCAGGCGTAATCTGTGCAACACCTGAAGTGTTGCCGGATGGAGTGATCAACTGCGAAACCGCCGGTGCTACAGTTAAGTATACGATCGACGGGTCGGACCCGAGATATTCTGCCACGGCA
>JAFQVE010000487.1 GCA_017408185.1 Oscillospiraceae bacterium
ACCTCATCCGCCTCGCCTGTGCTCGGCACCTTCTCCTCAAGGAGAAGGCTTTCATCGTCAGTATCAGACTTGTCGGTCGGTGCGGCACCGCCGCCACCGCCTCCTCCGGCGGTTCCGGCGTTTTCGCCTGAGGTTCCGGAATTGTCTTCCGTGCTGTCCTCGTTCTTGTTTCCGGAGCCTGTGGTCGAGCCGTAAACGGTTATCGTGAAGTTTGCGCGGGTAACGCGCCCGAAAACGTCAACTGCATCCACCTGAACAAGGTTTTCGCCGATCTGTGACGCATCCGGCTTCCACGTGATAACGCCTGTATCACTATTAAGGCTTGCGCCGCGCGGAAGAGTTACCGAGCTGTACGTTACCGCACCGTGCTCACTGTTTGCCTTAAGCGCCACCTTTATTGAGCTTCCTGCACTCGTTGTGAGACTGTTGCTTATCGCTTCAAATACAGGCGCTGTATCATCAACATGCGACAGCGGGACGCGTGCTTTGTCGGTAATCTTTATGTTGTAATTATAGCCTTTATCAAAGTTGTAATCGTCAACGTAGCTCGTGATAAGCGTCGTGTTTCCGAGATACAGCCGGGTGCTTCCGTCAATATCCGGTGAAGGTGCCGCACTTTCGATAAGATATGCCGCATTGTCGCTCAGTCCGTTATCCACATAGATGTACTTTCCGGCAAGAGCTTCAGGAGCGACGTCACCCTCAAAGTCAATATCCATCCAGTTATTTGCGGAAAGGTCGCGTTGGAAGCCGGTAACTTCACCGTTGTGTGCAGGAAGCAATCCTGTCTTATCGGCAATCATTGTTCCGTCGTTTATATATGAATATGTAATTTCATCATTTACCATTGAAACAACACCGACATCTCCGCAAAAGTCGAAGCTTTCGGTTTCGCTGTAGTATACCTTATACGGAATTGTTTTATCCTTCGCGTAGACGATATAGTCAACGCGTCCGTTCGTAAGCGTTACCTTTACTGCCTTTGCCTCATCCATTGTAAACTCTGTGCCATCTGCCCGGGTGACGTTTACTTTTTCAATACTCGAGATATAACGCGTTTTGTTGTACGGCTCGACAACCGATGTGAAGAGCGTGTCAAGCTTCGCATCTGCCGCTTTACCGTCGTTCTCTCCGGTGTGACGTGCAAAAAGGAAAGGAACCTTCGGGAGTGCTTTACGCACCTGTGGCGGAATACCTGAGGTTTTTGTAATCTCGTCAAGCTTAAACGAGTTAAGCATTGTGAGACGGACACGTAGGTTGTTCTGTGCAGGCTTTAAGACCTTGTCGTTATCGACAATTTTCCAGTCCATGCTGAAAACATCTGCGCTTCCGGGATTTGTCGCGCGGTCAACCTCACCGAACCAACTGTATGTTCCGAGACCGTCATCGTCTCCCGCTATGTAGCTTCCTCCCCACTGCTTGTTTATCCCCTGATATGAGCCGATGTAGTTTCCGTTTTCATCTTTTTGACTCTCTATCATAACATTTTCGGAAAGTTCTGCTTCTTTAGCGAGCGCGTGGAAGGAATAAAGATGGTCTTCACCGCCGACAACGTGGAAGAAATCAACTGCATAGGAGATATCATCGTTTGCATCAACCGAAACGATCGTTCTTTTGTATTCTTCAACACCCTGAGCTGCATAAACTTCGGGGGCTTCCGCGTCCATTATCTTGACGCGTCCGGCATCTTCAAAATGCTCCACGTTAGCATCGAGTGCTAACGCCTGGCTTACATTGTTTACAGTTACGGTGTTATGGCTATGCGTTACTTTTGCCATTTCGCTATTGTGAGGATTCGATGAGTCTTTAACCTCCACTTCACCTATATCTGCACCGACATCAAGACCGTAGGCATAGAGGCCGAGTGTCAATTTACTTGGATCTCCGTGTCCGTTGCTGTTTCCATACCATAGATAAAAAACACGCTGCGTATTAACATTTCTTGTTGCGTCGGTCGAATTAAACCAATCGCCGTCACGCAGGATTGAAAGGCCATAGCCGGAGAGCATCCTGCTCGGAAGCTTAATCTCCATCCCGTCTGCAACTGCAGCTTCTATCGCATCTACAACAGCTTCAGGCTCTGCGGCAAATATACTTCCGTGAAGTCCCTCGGTTGTATTTCCGTTTTCTCGGTATATAACACGGGCGATATTTGCCTTTATTTCTTCATCCTCTGTAATATTGTAAACAGTAATAAGATTTTCCGGGGCAATAAGACCTATACCTGACATATGAATGCCCATACGGTCATGATTACCAATATTCGGCGCAGCATTACTTACCATTTCAACATCAAGCAGTGATGTGAGCGCACGGATAAGCTTCGGATGCTCATACAGATTGGCGTCCGGTGCTTTGTCATATCCGCTGATTGTATCGGCTATCAGCATAAGATTTTCAACCCAGATGTAGTTATATCCGGGAGCAGCCTCAGTTCCGTGACCGTCGCGGTCTATGGTATTTATAAGAGTGGAATAAACCTCTCCGCCGATATATTCGTATATACTTTGCTTTCCGCCGGATTTGAAAACGAAATCAATCCATTCCCCGGTTTCCGGGAAGGTATCGAGCACTATAGCAGCATAAAGATGCATTGTCTGCGGACTTCCGAAATTATCGCGCAGTTTGTAATCGCGAATGCGCATATTTGCTTCACGGAGAATGCCGTTTTCAATATTGAATGCAATATCATTTGCGCTCATTTTTTTGTTATCCAGATCATATTCTGCCGCTTTCCGGGACGCAAAGGATATTACCTCCGGGTCTGAAAGCAACGGAAAAACTGCATCGTATGCAAGGATTATCGGCTTCAAAAAGCGGCAGTCATGGATATTTCCTACTATCTTTCCCCTGCTTTCGCCAACTATTTGTCCATTCTGCAGCTTAATGGTATTTCCGTCGTTGACAAGGAACTTTTCTCCGCACTCAAGTGTATCAAAATCCGGATACAAATCAGCAATACGGTCAACAAGAACAGCTGCCGCTCTGCCATATTTTGCGTCATCGGTATAAAGATATGCCATGGCGAGATTCTCTACCCACGCCTTAATCTCGGGATACCACAATCCCCAGTCATTGTACCATGCGATATACGGCTTGCAGCGAAGCTCTTTTTTTACACTTCCGTCTTCATTAAGCTCGGGTGTACCGTCAGCCTTTTTATAGGTATATGTAAATTCATACCCCCAGCCGTCGTCAACAGCGAAGAGCGGGTCGTTACGTTCCCCATAGGTATCGTTATAAAGATATCCACCCTTCACGCCGTAGCCGTAATATGCGTTCCACTCATCACTTCCGCGCTCGGCCTGCGGCGGCGTACATTCACAGCTTTCTCCGTTCTTACAGACAAACTTTTCGTGGTGGCGCTGCAAGGCAAGAGCAAAGCGGTAATTTCCGTGTTCATCTATTCCGAGCTTATAAAACTTGCCGAAA
>JAFQVE010000488.1 GCA_017408185.1 Oscillospiraceae bacterium
ATTTTTATATATTCAGCGAGCTTATCGGGGAAATTTACCGTCATCCCGTCCGCTCCCGCTTCATACACGTTTTTCATAAGGTCCTCATTTGATACGCCCCACGCACGGACATTGAAGCCCTCATAATGCCATTTTCTGACATTCTCTTCGTTTACAAGCGTTGCCTTTGGGCAAATTTCACTGATGTTCCGCTTTTTCATCTCCAAAAGAAGCTCGTCCGTTACCTCTTTTGCAAGGAAGCCTGCATTGAACTCGGGGGCATATTCACGCATATCGCAGACCGATTCAAAATCAAATGAGGTTATAACAACTTTGTCTTTTATATCATATTTTCTCAAAATATCCGCAACCTGCTTTGCCGTACCTTTTTGCTTTAGTTCTATCGCAAAGGTAAGGTCACGGAATGAGAATTTATCGAGAAAATCTTCAAATCTGACTATTTTATCCTGAAATTCATTTTTGCTTACAAACATCTCGGCGAGTTCTTCGTATGTCTTTTCGGAAACTATTCCGCTTTCTCCCGTTACACGGTCAAGGGTATCATCGTGGAAAAGCACCGCAACTCCGTCTTTTGTGACGTGAACATCCGTTTCAATTCCGTTTGCACCCATATATACTCCGGTATAAAATGCAAGGAACGTATTTTCAGGGAGATATTCGCTTGCACCACGGTGTGCATAGTTTATAAAGTGAGTTTTACTCTCATTCTCAATTACCGTCCAAAGGTCTTTTTCGAGCTTATTGAGAAAAGCACCCCATCTTGTTTCGTCTATAAATGGGTTAATCTCTGAGACAAGGCTTTTTTCATAGTTTCCCTGAGTGTCATTCTGCCAGGAATGGTTTCCGATAAAAATATCAACGTGCTCATTTCTCAAGCGTTCAATGCTTTTGAAAAACTGACCTCTCGGCAAGGTATTGAGACCTTGGCTTTTGAGAAAGTCCTTTTTGAGCTGATTTGTTCCTGCTCCGCCGAACATTCCTGCACGGTATATTTTCCCGTTTTCTTCAATATTGAAGAAGAAGGAAATCGTACCCTCCGTGTGTCCCGGTGTTTCGAGACAGAGTATTTCTGTTTTTCCGAGTTTTATTATATCTCCGTCTTTTATATCAAAATCCGGTGTAAATCGCCCTTCGAGATAATGAATATCACGGTGGTTCAAAAATGTTTTTGCACCGGACAGCTTCACAAGCTTCGCAGTTGCAAAGGTATGGTCATAATGACCGTGAGAATGGATTATGTATTTAACGTCGCGGATATCAAAGCCGAGCTCGGACATTGAATTAACAATCGTTTCCGCATTTTCTTCATAGCCGGTATCAATAAGTATCAAACCTTCTCCTGTATCAAGAAGATGGGATGACGCTTTTTTGCATCCGACGAAATACAGATTCCCTGCCATACGAAACGGAACCATATCACTTTTCATTATCTTTCTCCTTCAAAATATTCCACCACGTCACAACAGTTGTCACGCAGTTAAAATTTATACTATACTAACGATTTTATCATAACTATTTTAGCTTATATAAAAAAGTAATTCCAACAAAAGCGTTTACAAATCGGCTTGTTTTGAGTGGAAACATCTGCATCTCTTTGACATCTTGTTTTTCATATGATATTCTTATAAAAAAAGCATAAGCGAGGTGTTATGAGTGGAAAAGTATCTCAGAATAGAAAATACTAAGATATTGGAAAAGATTCCGATAAGCATTTCCACTTTGTGCTTCCGTTCACTTGAAAACGAATTGCATATTCACACTTACACCCATATTGCTTTTGTTCTGGCAGGAAACGCCACCGGAAACGTACGAGATACGGAACATTTATTTCCCCCTTATTCTTGCTCTATCGTTGCCCCATATACCCTCCACTCTTTTGACACAAGAAGTTCGGAGGACACGCCCATTGTGGTTCACATCCGTTTCAAAGATTCTTTTCTGACCGAGCGTGGCTATCGTTTTTTTCATTATAACAATACCCTTCGTTTTGAAGAGATGACAATTCCTGAATTTATAGTTTTTAACGACGAAAACAAAACTGAAGCCAAACTCATCATTCGTGCGCTGACAACCGAATTTGAAAACAAGGAAAGTATGTCGTTTGATCTCATTGCCAAATATCTTGCTGAGTTTTTCAGAATGATAGCTATGGCAACTCCGCAAGAACCGGTTCCATCTTTCAAAAAAGAGACTATACAATGTATAGAAAATGCCGTTGACTATATTGAGTGTCACTTTAACGAAAAACTTACTATTGATGATGTACTTCCTCTTACAACAATGTCGAGAAGTGTTTTTACTAATCGATTTAAATCTATTACAGGAATGACTTTCGTTCAATTTCTGACTTCTGTACGACTTGGACACGTCCTGCATATGCTTCACGTTACTGAAATGTCTTTGAATGAAATTGCAGTCGAAACAGGACTCTATAACAAAACCAATCTGGTACGTACATTTACAAAGTATTTCGGAATGTCGCCCATGCGTTATCGTGCTTATTTTGCGGAGACCTCTCCCGGAATAATGGAGCGCCACCAAATGTACAAGAAGCGTTGGAAATGGCTTGAGGAAGAAAATAAGTAAAATACAGACATAAAAACAACAAACATCCACCTACATTTCAATTTGAAAGTAGGTGGATGTTTGTTATTCTGTTTATTTACTTTGTGTAGTCAAGTATTCTCTTTGTGAGAACTGCTACTTCTGCTCTTGTTGTGTAATCGGTTGGTGCGATTTTGCCGTTCTTTCCGTTGACTAAACCTGCGCCTACGAGTGCCGAGACCGCATCCTTTGCATAATCTGCGACATCACGGAAATCTACATACTCAACATCTGCAATTTCAAGCTCTGCACCAAGTTTTTGCATTGCACGGTATACAATTACCATCATATCCTGACGGGTGATTGTATTTCTCGGTGCGTACTCATTATCGCCTATTCCGTTTACAATGCCGGTATTTCTTGCGATTGCAAGTTCTTTTGCATAGTAGTCACTTTCTTCTACATCCGCAAAATTTTCGGTATTATCGGAAGAAAGACCGAATGCACGAACAAGAAGTATTGCAAAATCTGCCCTTGTGATATTATTTGCAGGTGAGAAAGTATTCTCGCTTGTTCCCTTGATTATTCCCTCCTCTGCAAGAGCATTTATTGCATCAGCCGCCCATGCGTGTGAACCGAGGTCAACGAAGCGTGTTGATGTTTCAGGTACATCAGGTGTTGCCGGTGTATCAGGTATTGAAGGTGTCGTTGAACTGCCGCCCGTTTCTCCACCGCCGGATGGTGTTGATGGTTCACTCGGTGTCGTGGGCGTTGTCGTTGTGCCACTACTTGTTGAACCATATACCTTGACGTTGAAGTGAAGCGTGCTTTCTCTTCCGTCTCCATCTCGTGCAGTAATTGCGAAGTGGCTGTCACCTACCTGGGATGCTGTCGGCTTCCATGTAATCACGCCTGTTTCTTTGTCAATTGTTGCACCTCTCGGAAGGGTTGTTCCTATGTATTCCATTGAAGATGCACCGTTTTCAATCGGGCTTTTTGCCACAACCTTCAAACTAACAGAGCTTCCTACGCTTGTGGACGGGTTGGTATTTATCGGATCAAAAATCGGATCATTATTATCGACAAAGGAAGTCGGTATTCTGAAGGATTGACCTTCTTTTATGTTGTAGACATAGCCTGCAACAAGGTTTTCTTTGTCTTTATGACCTCTTATCAGCGATATGGTTCCAATATCAAGGCGAACTTTTCCATTTCCGATACTCTCGGCACTTTCTATCTTGTAGACTCCGTTCTGAATGCCGTCATTGTCAACATAGATACACTTGCCGGAAAGCTCGGAAATATTCTCACAGTCCATATTTACATCAATGTAATTTGAAAGTGAAAGCTCCTTTTGGAAATCTGCAACAGTTCCGCTGTATGAAGCTGATTTTCCTGTTGCATCGCCGATAATGTCTCCGTCATTTAAATATCTGTATATAACTTCACCATCAGCATTTACGCTGTAAACTCCAACAAAGCCGCGGAAATCAAAGAGATCAGCAACACGGTATGTCTTTGTGTTGTCCGTCGCATAAACAACATAATCAACTCTTCCGTTTACGTGCTCAACACGTACTGCTCTTACAACATTTTCGCCTGTAATCTCGCCCGTTACCTCACAAGGCTCGATACTGCTTAAATATCTGTCAGTCTTATAAGGTTCATAAACCGTTGTGAACAAGCTGTCAAGGTTTTCGCCCTTGCGCTGAACAAGCACATAATCAAAGTTCTCGGGCATCTGCTTGTTGGCTGTTTTTACGGGAACCATACCAGCAACGATTGCAACCTCATCAGCTGTAAAGTCATTCATCTGCGTCATGCGGAGACGAAGTCCTTTGCTGTCTGCAATTGCCTTGCGGTAGTCGGTAATCTCAAAGTCTACGGCAAAGTTATTTTCCGGCTCGTTATCACGGCGAACTTTTGTCATCCATGTGTATCCGCGGGGATATACAGTCTGATAAACAGCGTTTGTGTTCGTTCCGGGATCAGCTCCGTATTCCGTATTTGGTCCCGCATACGTTCCTATATAGTTGCCGTCAGCATCCGTCTGCTTTGTCATTTCAAGTCCGCTTGCCGGAGTTGCATTCTCGCCCTGAGCATGGAAGCTGAAGGTATGGGCATTACCTCCTGAAACACGGAAGAAATCAACACCGTAGGAAACATCGTCATTTGCTTCAATCATAACGATTGTTCTTCGATAGATATCTGTATTTTCGTATACTCCGTTGCCATCGACATCCATAACCTTCACTTTTCCTGAATCCTCAAAGTGGAGAGGTGTTCCGAAAAAGTTCTTTGAATCCTGACTCTTTTCATCAACAAGAACGAGATTATGAGAGATTGATGCCTCAACCCACTGGAGTCGGTTGGGATCATTACTTGTATTCTGCGGATATCCCATTTCGGGAGCGAGGTTAAGACCGTACGCCTGAACGCCGAGACCTAACGTGTCATAATGTCCGTGGCTTGTTCTTGCACCTCCGAAATACATCCAAAAATCTCTAAGTGTATTCTTTGCGGTAGCCGCAGTATCGGCAAGATAGTTTCTGCCCGCTCTGAGTGCCGCAAAGCCAAAGCCTGTCATTATATCACTTTCCTGTTCGGGCGGCTCACTTATGAAGCTCAGTATATCCGTTTCGGCACTCTCGGGATCCTTTACGAAAATGCCGTAGTTAAGGCCTTCAACGTCATACACCTTGCGCAGATAAATGTACTTTGCAAGAGCCGGACCTGCAACTGTATCCTTAAGTGCCCTGAATGCTGCAACGCTTGAATCAAGGCTACCATGGAAACCGATTCCCGCAACAGCACCGGCATCACCTATCTGTGCGTGGTGCGAGTCAACGGTCGCAAGCCTTGTAGGGGCAAGGAACATCTGAACAAACTTCGCATTGTCATAAAGACCGTAGTTGCCCTTTCCGTCATAGAGAGAAAGGATATCTGCAACACTAATAAGCGAATCTGACCAGATGCAGTTATAGTACGGTGAGCCTTCGTCTCCGAAACCATCACGGCAAATAACGTCAATAAGCTGTGATGCAAGGTTACATCCTGTTGTATATCCCTTGAGCTCATTGACCTCTCCTGTCTTATATAACCAGTCGAGTATTTCCTGACTGTCCGGCTCGTTGTCGAGAACTACAGCCGCCATGGCAAGAGTTTCCTCCGCCTGACCGAAGTTGCCGCGCATCTTCAATTCTTTGTTCATTGTGAGAGAATACTTGAGGATTCCGTCTGCCCAGTTCTGCCAGATTTTCTTTGAGGAATCCTTGGTGTTTTCAAGTCCGAATATCTCTGCCTTTTCAGAAAGGTAGTTTATAACCTGATGGTCACCGAGTATCGGCCAGAAGGCATCTGCAGACATTGCAAGATCTCTTGTAAGCGGTGCATCTTCGATTCTTCCTATAACTCCTCCCCAGCCTGAGCCACCGTGAGTGTTGAGGAAGTAGCTCTGATACGGCTTAAGATCAAATGAACGATAAACGTCAGCCATTCTGTCAAGAAGAATTGCACCTGCACGACCGTATTTCGCTTCACCTGTATATACATATGCTTCGGCAAGAGTCTTTACGTCTGTTGCAATACTTCTCCATGCAGTCATGTTATAAAGAGCTACATAACCATGGCGCTCTATGACGCCGTTTTCACAACGTCTTTCTTTTCCATCTTCGGTAATCGGAACATAGCCCATACTGTCATCAACAGCCCAAAGCCTTCCATCGACCCATACTTTCTTAAGCGGGTCAAGGTTATAGCTTGCTGACTGGGGATTGTAAAGCTCCGGATAAAGGTCATTTTTTAGATATCCATATCCCTGCTTTGCTTTTCCCGATGCCTCATACTCTTCAGCAAAGAGTTCCTTGTGCTTTTCGTAAGCACGATCAAGGCTGAAATATCCTTCTCTGTCGAGACCAAGCTTATAGAAAGCTTCAAAGTCATTTGACGGGAAAGCACGCTTACAATCGGGGCATTGTACCTTCCATGGACGGTTGACTTTGTCAATAGTCCAACCGCCAACACCGTTACCGCCGTATTTACCTACAATATTCTCACCACAGTAGCGACAGAAGTTGTATTCCATATCGTTGGTTGCACCTATCTGACGTGCACGAGGAACACCTTCGCCCGTAATCAGCGAATACAGCTTTTCATAGTTTTCAAGAATTGCATCTGCACTATTTATGGTGCTCTTTGCTTTTGATTTTGCCCAATCGTATTTTGCAATATTTTCTGCGGCAGCTTCACGCTTTTCAACCGTATAGAATGTAGATGCCGTCTTTCCTGAGTCGGGAATTACAGAGAATGTTTCAGATATTGAAAGGGTTTCACCTCTGAAATCAACAGAAAGTGAAACTTCACTTTCACCTTCAGCAACGCCCTTGAGGAATGCTCCATCGCCTTCAACTATTCCGGGATTGCTATAAGAAAATACTGCGTTATCAAGTGGAACATTGACAACATTCCCGCTGTTCATCGTTACGAAGAAGCTTATCTTTGCGGTTTCTCCGATGTACAGAGTTGTGTTCGGCATTCTGATATCTGTAGCCTTGATACCTGTATCATCGATTACCGTGAAGGATATTGTTTCCGTAAGTGTTTCGATTCCGTCACTTACCGTGACCTCAACATCAAGCAGACCGTCACCGCAAGCGGTTACGACTCCGTTTTTGTCAACGGTGGCAACGCTCTCATTAAGTGACTTGTACGAAACTGTGTATTCATCACTTTCAAGATACGTTCCGTCAAAACGCTTTGCACGAAGCGAAATCTCGGCAGTCTTTCCGTAGGTTATCTCGGACTTATCCGCACTGAGAGCTATCTCTCTCATACTGTTCACACCGTCAAGAATAAGAATTCTCGGCCGGAGATAGTCGTTGTTCGTTGTACGATTCTGTTTGAAAACAAGAACATACTCACCTGCAGACTGAACCGTTATGTCATTAAGTCTCTTTTCAACTTCGGTAAATGCCGAAACGGATGTATCCCGGAAGTCGACTGAACCAAGATAGTACTGTGATGCAAGCGTTGTGTCCGCATCAAAAACGTCTTTCGGGATGAGATATATTCCCGCCGAGCCTGCTGCCGACGGATATACCGAATAGTTGAGTGTTGCGGAATATTTACCGGGTCTCGGAACCTTAAGCGTAAATGCTGCCCACTGATTCTGAGTCATTGAAATCTGCAGACGTGCAGTCGGACCCGTGCCGTTATACATATTGAATGTGCTCGGAGTTGCAGTCCAAGCACCTGTCGTTGACCCGGAGCTGTGATATTCCCAGTTACCGTTTCCGTCCTCAGCCGTATATTCATATGTGATGTTTCTTATGTCTGCATCATTTGTCGCATCAGCATTGGGGTTAATTTCCTTATTCCAGAGAGAACTTCTTGTTATAAAGCTATATTCCTCCCTGATGCCGCTGTGAACCATCGGAATTTCCGTTACTTCAAACGGAAGAAGTGCGGAATAATTCTTCCCGTCCGCCTGTACGTTTGCAGTAATATCAACCTTGCCGAGAGCTCTCGGATAAAGCTTTCCGTTTCTCTCGTTGATTTCCGTTATCGCATCATCCGACGATGCAAATCTTGCACTTACATCGTTGAACTCGCCAAGTGTTCCGTCAGACATTGCTGCCTTTACCTTCGCTACCCAATCCTCGACAACGAGCTTTATACCCATAATAACGGTATCCTCACCACCGTCAAGGATAAAGTTTCCTGCAAATGCATTCTGTCCGCCTGTGTGCTTATATACTACGTAATATTCTCCTGCTGTGAGATTCTTGTCCGTGAAAGAATAAACCAGATCATCAGACCAAGTTACTGCCGAAGGTGTTTTATCTGCGACAACTACGCCGAGGTAGTTGGCACCAATGATGCCTTCGCTTGCATTCTGAACACTGTCGGCATTAAACATATATACTTCAAACTTTTCATTGCTCTGAGAATATTGGCCATAACGCACCTTCGGAGTGTAAACACCGCCCTTTGGTACGTTAATCTTTATTGCAAACCACGCAGATCCCATAAGCTGGAGACCATTGGGGGCTCGATAATTTATAAATCCGCTCTTTATCGTGTCCTCACCTGTGGAGTTTGCGGCATATTGCCAGAAACCGCCCGTTCTTGCATATGTGAATGATGAGAAGAGAGTGTTTGTGTCACTCCAGCCACCCATATACTTTCCGATGTCATATTCGATATAGACATCCGATGCATCTTTATCTGCAACCTCAACATTAACGGAAGCAGTTCTCTCAACTCCATCCTTTGTTGCCGTGACGGAAATCTTTGCGATTCCCGCCGCAAGTCCGTTTACGACGTTTGTTCCGCTTGCAACAGAAGCCGTTTCCGGAGTTTCGGAAGTATATGAGATAGTTGCATCAGTCACCTTTTCTCCGTCACTCATATAAAGTTCATGGGAAATGCTTGTACTTTCGTTTTCCTTTATTCTTTCATTTTCGGCTTCTGCAAGAAGCTTCATCGGAATACCCTTTTCGTTTCCGCCATCGAGGATGAAGTTTCCTACAAAGGCATTCTGTCCGCCCGTATGCTTGAAAGCAACATAGTATTCACCCTCTGCGAGATTTTGATCGGACAATGCCTTTACATAATCCTCCGACCATACTATGCCCGACGGAGCTTCCGACGCTGTTACGCTTCCTATGAAATTATTGCCGACAATTCCCGATGCTGCGGTGACACCTTCACCCGCAGGGAACATATATACCTCGAATCGCTCATTGTTCTGCTTGTATTCACCGTAGCGCACCTTCGGAGTATATCTTCCCGCCTCTGGTACATACACCTTTATGGCAAACCAAGCAGATGCACCGAGCTGAATACCATTCGGCGGTCTGTTCTGAACCTTACCACTTGTCAGAAAGTCGTTACCAGTTGAGTTTGCCGCATATTCAAAAAATCCGTGTGTCTTCTTATAGTTGATTGCAGTATACAAAGCACTTGTGTCGCCATAAGCACCGACGTTGTTTCCGATATCATACTCTACATATACACCCGATGTCTTCGGCTGTGTGACCGTTATCTCCGTACCTTTGATGCTTCCCGCCTCGGAATAGTCACAGGTTGCCGAAATGACAGTTGTGCCGGCAGATTTCGCCGTTATCGTTCCGTCTGCCGAAACGGTCGCAACATTTCCATCGGAGCTTGTATAGGTTATATCGGTTATTGCAGTATGATTTATACTGTCCGTAACATTTGCCGTTGCAGTTGCGGTATCACCGACCGTAAGAGCCTTGCCTGAAACTGTTACGGCACCCACATATACGGGGTTATAGGAGCTCGATTTTGTACCGTCCTCCTCAACCGTGTAAAGGGTTATGTCGCCGACCGCGATGTTGTTGCCCGAATCAAGACAAAATACGACATAGTATTCACCTGCGGTATAATCTCTTCTGTTCTGAAGCTCCGCAATCTCCCACATACTGAAGTAGTTGTGAGTTCCTCCCGTGCAACTGAAGTCACCAAGAAGGTTTGCACTTACCATTCCTGCTTCAATATCCGTGTTTGCAGGTATTACATAAACATTGCCTTTCCCCGAACCCGTGTACTTGCCGCGTTTTACCGATCCTCCGAACTTTCCGCTGACGGGGATATTCACCTTGACGGCAAACCAACGCTTTGCACCGTTGGAAGCAATCTGCATTCCCGTTCCGGCATATGTTCCTTTGATATTTGTGCCGAATGCGGAATCTGCATTGTTATAATTTGCGGCATATTCAAAATATCCGCCCGTGCTTTCATAGGTGATATCGGAAAATGCTCCGCTTGCAGTGACGGCTTTTCCGATCGGATAGATTATTTTTGTTCCCGGCACGGTTATCGGAGCTACACTTACCGATATTTCCGCACCGATTACTTTTCCTGCATCGTAAGACTGTGCAACTGCCGATATAACAGCAGTTCCTTCACCTTTTGCAGTTACCGTTCCGCTTGTATCAACGATTGCAACATCTTCATCAGAGCTTGTATATGTGAAGTCAGTTATTACCGCACCGGTATTGCCGTCCGTGATGTTTGCCGTTGCGGTTGTGATGTCTCCGACTGTAATTGCTGATTTTGAAAGAGTTACAACACCCATATACGCAGAGGTATAGCTTTCGTATGCCGCACCTTCTTCATCAACGGTATAAAGAGTTATATCGCCGACTGCGATGTGGTTTCCGGAATCAATTCGGTATACAATGTAGTATTCACCTTCGGAATACTCTCTCACATTCTGAAGCTTTGAAATTTCCCAGACACTGAAATAGTTATGAGTTCCTCCAGAGCAGTCAAAATCGCCAAGAAGGTTTGCACTTACCATTCCGGACTCAACATCCGTGGTTGCCGGGATTACAAATACGCTTCCTTTTCCGGAGCCTGTATACTTACCGCGATTTACCTCGCCTTTGTATTTTCCGCTTGCAGGAATATTTACCTTTACCGCAAACCAACGCTTTGCACCGTTTGAACTGATCTGCATACCCGTTCCTGCATATGTACCTTTAATATTGGTACCGAATGCGGTTTCGGAAGCATTATAGTTTGCGGCATATTCAAAATATCCGCCCGTACTTTCATAGGTTATATCGGAAAATGCACCGCTTGCGGTCACGGCTTTACCGATTTTATATGTGATTGTCACGCCTTTTTCCGAAGCACCTACGAAAATACCTGAAGGAACAAATGACAACAACAAACACATAACTAAAAGCATTGACAAGATTTTTTTCTTCATTTTCTCTCTCCTTTTTTAGCCCAAATGCGGAGCGAGGAAATCATCCGGGCTCCGCAAATGCATATTGCTTTTAACAACCTTAATCACTATAGATTACTCTGAAGTTGTCTCCATCCTTGTATATGAGATACCCTCGTACGTTATCGCTGTATTTTGCCGACATCTGACCATGTGTAAGCTTTCTCTGGGAAGTGAACTTCTTTGAACAAGAGTCAATGGACGGAATTCCGCTATCGCTGAACACAAGACCAACTTCTGCTATCTCATAGTCTGCTGCATCATATTCAATCATATATGCGCCATCGACCTTATCATCATCAAGAATTATAAGCGGAAGCTTCTTTCCGGCCGGGACTGCTTCGTCAGATTGAGTGATTGTCGTGCTGTCCCAAAGATAATACGTATAACTTCTGTCGTAGCTTACAATCCTCCCGTCACGCTTCCAACAGGTGAAAGCACCTGTTGCCGTGGATGTAATCGGGCTATCAAATGCGGTTGCATCGGATGTATTTCCGTCAACGATAACCGTTCCGGCATTTTCTTTTGCGGTATGTAATGCCACAGCACAGGTTCTCTTCGTTACCTCGCTGAGAACGAGCTTTACATCTTCGTCCGTAAACCAATTTCCTGCTTCGAAAGTAAATCCTGGAATTGTTTCGGGAACAGGTGATTCTTCTTCACAAGAAAGTGTGTCGATATAGTCACCATTCTGGTTGTAGTATTCAACAACCGCCTCTTCATCTGCAGAATCTGCAATATATACTGCAGTAAGGTATGTGTTTGTGTAAAGTTTTGTTGTGAAGGGGTTTTCTGTGCTTATGTATGAACCGTGGGTAGCGTTGCTTCCTCTCTTCCAACCTACAAAGGTATAGCCATCAAGAGGATTTGCCGTGAGTGTTACTTCTGTGCCTCTTGCAACGCTGTCAACAGCATTGTTATATACAAAGTCGTCGGACTCAACCGTAATGGTTGCATCGTCGGCACTTGCCGAAACAACGAAAGAAACATTTGTCTTTGCCATAGGTGCAGTTACCGTGATTTCTGTTCCGAGAACATTGCCCTTTTCATAATCGGAACAAACAGCGGAGATAGTTGCCTTTCCCGGTGCAAGTGCGGTAACAGTTCCCGTAGAAGCATTGACCTTTGCAACCTTGGGATCAGAGCTTACATATGTGAACTCCGATATATTTTCATGAGAAACGCTGTCGCTTATAATTGCTGAAACTTCGGTAGCTTCACCTACAGTAAGTTCTGTCTCGTCTGCAGAAGTTATTCCGACATATGCCGGATCATAGTAACTGTAATCATTGCCATCTTCGTCTACCGAGTAGAGTACGATATCGCCTGCCGCTGAATGAGTGCCTGTATAGTGCTTATAAACGAGATAGTATTCACCTGCGGTAAGATTTCGTGCATTTTGGAGGCGTGAAATAAAATCAACACCGCCGGAAGCCCATGTATAGTAACTTGCTGTTCCACCCGAGCATGCCACATCGCCAAAAGCATTTGAAGTTGAAGTAGAATTCAAAATACTGTTAATATCAGCACTTTTGGGAATGATATATACTCGAGTCTGTCCTCCGCTGGATTTGATTTTTCCGTGATATAACTCTGCCCTGTATTTTCCGCTTACGGGAATATTGACCTTCATAGCAAACCAAGCTTTATTTCCGAATTGCAATCCGCGGGAACTGTGGTATTTGAAGTTTGTATTATCAACAGTTGTAACATTTGCGGAGTTAGAGTGATATTCCCAGAAGCCTCCCGTTTTTTCATAAGTCATACCTGAAAACAAAGTATTTGTATCATCCATTGCAGTTCCCATATAGCTTCCGATATCATATACAATCTTTGTTCCGACAGCCGCATCAGCGGGACGAGTTACCGTGATTTCTTTAGCGATGACATTTCCATAGGCATAACCATCAGCCTTTGCCGAAATCGTTGTAGTTCCCGGAGCAACTGCCGTAACTGTTCCGTCAGATGCAACCGTTGCAACAGCTTCATTTGAGCTTGTGTAGGTAATATCAGCTATAGCCTCGTGAGTGATGCTGTCAGTCATCACAACCGAAGCTGTTGCTGAATCACCCACCTCAAGTTCCGTTTCCGAAACAGAGGCAATGCCCATATATGCAGAGCTGTATTCGCTGTATTCTGCATTTTCCGTATTCACGGTGGAAAGAGTTATATCGCCGACTGCAATATTGTTTCCCGAATCAAGTTTATATACAATATAATACTCGCCTGCGTTAATGGTTCTTACATTTCCGAGCGTTACTGTTTCCCAAACACTGAACGAGCCGGCAGTTCCGCCGGTGCAACTGAAATTGCCGAAGCAATTTGAGTTTACTAATCCGGATGCTATGTCTGTACTTACTGGAATAACATATACACTGCCTGCACCGCTTCCTGTGTATTTACCACGATTTACCACTGCTTTATACTTTCCGCTTACCGGAACGATAGCTTTGATTGCAAACCAGCGCTGTGCACCATTTGAAGCAATCTGAATACCTGTTCCTGCATACCAATCTTTGAAATTCCCTCCGAATGCAGAATCCGCATTGTTATAGTTTGCGGCATACGCCCAATATCCGCCCGTGCTTTCATAAGTCAAAGCGGAAAATGTGCCTTTTGAAGTGACATATTTTCCTATCGGGTATGTAATTTTAACACCCGTTTCCGTTACCGCATCTGTTGCCAAAGCAGTCGAGCAAAAAGACACAATCAAGCAAATGACCATTAAAATTGATAAAACCCTTTTCATATTTCCACTCTCCTTAAATTTTTTGCTTATCTTAACTGAATTGTAAAACATCCCACTTGTTTTTACAATGATTTAATGTTACAATGAATAAACCTAATGTTTCCTAAATAAGAAGTGAGGTGTTTCTTTTGAGTTTTGAAGCCAACAGTCAATATTTCGAAAAAAACTTATTCAACGAAGATGATATTAACATCTTTTTCGGAAGCTATGAAATAAACCTCTCGAACAACATATCACATTCACCGTATACCACAGATTATTATACTATCAATATTTGCACAAAAGGAAACTATAATCTTTATATAAACAACAACAAGTTCACAATAAACAAAAACTCTTTGTATATCGAACTTCCGTATATGCATGTTAAAAAGGAGTTTATTTCCGACTCTTCAGATGCAATGTATATTGTTGTTAAAGGCGCCGCACTGAGGCAATACTTTGAAGCCCTCGGAATAAACGAAGAAAACATATTATTTCCCTATCCCGTAAATGATAAGCATATAAAGCTTCTCGATGAAATTATAAAACTTTTGTCTACATACACCGAGGTCTCCTTTGATTCTGATTTCAACACAAAAGTCACGCACTTC
The DNA here is from genome assembly GCA_017408185.1 of Oscillospiraceae bacterium. Next base: position 14,645 of record JAFQVE010000488.1, read on the forward strand.
AGAAATTCTTCCAATGCCACAGTCCGAAGAATGCACAGACGCGGATTGTTCTATATTTTCTTGTCCAAGCTTTTTGAACTCCATGAGGAAAATTCTCAAAAAGATGCACCTACTTCAAACCAAAAGGTATATATAAAGAAAGCAATTGACTATATCGAAGAAAACTACGGGCTGGATATAAATGTTGATAAAATTGCAAATCACCTTGGGCTAAACAGAAGTTATCTCTATAAATTATTCAAGCGGGAGCTCGGTATTTCCGTTCAGGATTTTATTATCCAGACAAAAATGCGTATTTCTTGCTCTCTTTTAAAGCATACCGAGCTTTCGGTAAAATCGGTTGCAATTTCGGTAAATTACGATCCTATCACTTTTTCGCGCATATTCAAAAAACAAATCGGTTTTACTCCCACGCAATACAGAGAAATAAATCGGTCTCACGAGCAATGAAGCCATCCATAAAGAAACATTCAGTTTATACCATACAACATCAAAGCATTGAAAAACGGGCGCAAGTGTGATTTACTTTAACCAAATTCATATTAAGGAGAATCGTTATGAATAAAAGAAAAGTAAATTTTGCGCTTGTGGGTCTCAGCGAAATGGGTATGAGACATGCATTCTCTATTAAAAACAGTATGAAAATGGAGCTTGTTGCCGTTTGCGACAAGCTTGAAGACAGAGTTTCGGAAGCAGTAAATACACTTGATGTAAAAACCGGAACAACTGACTGGCGTGAGCTTCTCTCCAACGACGATATTGAAGCAGTTGTCCTCTGTATTCCCGATCAGGTTCACGTTGAAATGACAGTTGCTTTTCTCGAGGCAGGCAAGGATGTTCTCTGCGAAAAGCCGATGGCTCTTTCTGTTGAAGAATGCGAAGAAATGCGTGCTGCAGAAAAGCGTACCGGCAAGAGACTTATGATAGGTCAGATTTGCCGTTACACACCGTCATTCATCAAGACTCGTGAGCTTATTGAGCAGGGCGAAATCGGTGAGCTTTATTATGTTGAAAGTGAATATGCACACGACTACAGCCTTGCATCCGAGGGTGTAGACCGCTGGAGACTTGATCCCAAGCGCGAACCGTTCATCGGCGGCGGTTGCCATGCAATGGATCTTCTCCGTTGGATTGCAGGAAATCCCTATGAGGTATGTGCCTTTGCAAACCACAAGTGTCTCACGGACTGGCCTGTAAACGACTGCATCATTTCAATCTTCAAATTCCCGAACAACGTTATCGGTAAAGTTTTCGTTTCAATCGGTTGTAAGCGTAATGGAACAATGCGTTCTGTTTTCTACGGAACAAAGGGCACAATTATCTGTGACAACAATTCAAATTATCTCTCGGTATTCAAAGAACCCCTTGCAGGCAAGGACTCCATCTTCCCTGACAAACACATCTCACAGACAACGCCGATAAATCTTGCAATTCCGATAAATCATCACAATACAACACATGAGCTCGAAAGCTTTGCAGATTGTATAATAAACGATACCCCTGTTCCCACAACATCCTACGACGGCGAATGCACGGTTGTTGCCTGCGTTGCCGCAACACAGGCTTCAAAGATCGGTCAGACACTTGAAATTGCATATCCAGAGGAGTAAAGATTGCATATGAAACAAATTTTTGTAAATTCGCAGAAAACCACAAGAAAGATACATAACTTCTGGAACAACATACATTTTCATCCTACAGATGCGATTGAAGATATATGGGGGCAAAAAATCCTTGATAGAGTCAGTGCCGATAACGTAGCGAAAATGGTCAGAGTATACGCTATGCTTGAGGATATTGTCTACGAAGATGAAAACGGTGAGCTTGCATACGACTTCACCGAGACGGATACAAGAATAGACTATATGGTATCACGAGGATTTTCACTCCTCATATGTATGAATTTCCTGCCCCTTGCAATTGCGAAGGACAAGTCGATTATGTCAGACTATCCCCGTTATAAAAGCAAGCACCTTTCCGGCTCCGTGCCGTCAGATTACAGACTCTGGCAGGAAGTGTGTGCAAAATTCGTTTCTCATCTCATTGAGCGTTACGGAGAAGAGCTCGTTTCAACCTGGTATTTCCATTGCTGGAACGAACCGAACTCCCCCGCCTTCTTTATGTCGGATTGCAAGGATTGGGAGCTTGTTACGAATGAATATATCAAGCTTTATGACTTTTTTGCAGAAGGAATTAAAAGCGTTTCTGAGAAACTGAAGGTAGGAGGTCCGTCTGCGGCATTGGTTCAGCTTTCCTCTACCCCACGAACAGATGAATATGGTCCGCTTATAGATTCGCTGTTTATAAAGAAGTTTATGATGCATATAAAAAGCGGCATCAACCATGCAAACGGAAAAATCGGAACGGCATTTAACTTCTATTCCGTTCACACCTACGGAGACGTTTTGGAATGTATAAATCGAAATTCTCTTGATTTCAAACAATGTACCGATATGCTTATAAACTACAGGCGAGTTGCTGAGGATTGCGGTTTCGGTGACATCGAAATGATTTCCGACGAATGGGAAATGTGCGGCGGTGGCGGTGCAACAGTTGATGAATATCCGTTCTTTGAATACCGCAACGGCGAAAAATTTCCGTCGCTTTATTTCGCAACGGTTGAGGATATAATCAAGCGTGAAATTCCACTTTCAAGGCTTATGATATGTTTATCAGGTCAGCACGAGCTTCCCCGTGATTTTTGCGGAACACGCACATTTGCAACGAAGAATGGGTTTGTAACACCGATTTACAATGCTTATGCTCTCTCTGCGATGCTCGGCGAGTCGCTTCTTGAATTTGATGCAGACAAAGAGCTTGGAGTTATTCCAACAGCTTGCGACAACGGTGATATTGCAGTTGCGGTATTTAACTTTTCAAAGAATCTTCTCCACACCAAAGGAGCACTCAACACAAGACTTCGAGTTAAGCTTGATGGTGACAAATACATAGTTTCACACTACCGTATTGACAAATCAAACTGCAACGCATACACAGCTTGGAAGGAACTCGGAAAGCCCGATTGTTGTTCACAGGATGAATCGGAAATCATCAATAAAGCAAGCATCTTAAAATCTTGGTATGAGGATGAAGTTTTTGAGGGAACAGAGTTTTCTCTTGATATGCAAATGCCTGATTATTCTGTTTCACTTCTGAAATTCAAAAGAATATAGAAAAAGTTTCAAAAAGCTTGATATGCACCCCAAAAGTGTTTGACTTTCGGGGTGCATATCAGTTTTATATTCATCATTTTTGTCCATGCATTTTTCTACTGCAATATAGTTTCAACAAGTGAAGTCGCAAAAAGATTGTGCATTTCTCTTGTAGGATGATTTAACTTGTTTGAGAGAAGTTCGGTGACATTCACGCCAAGCTCCGACATTCTCTTCCACTTTGCATAGACATCGCAAACCGGTATTCCCTCTTCCCTACAAAGAGCTCTTGCCGCATCCATATAGGAATCAAGCACACCACGGTTTTGTCTCTCGGAAAGCGTTTCCGCAAGCTCTGCGAAATCAGAGTGAATCAGCTCGCTCACATTTTCACACATCATATTGGGTGTCATAAATATAATCTCACTTCCCGATTCACGAAGACGGGCAAAAATTCCACGAAGACTTTCAACGTATTCCGAAAGTCCTGCTTCCTCTTTTCCGCAATCATTGAGACCAAAGCAGACTACAGTAAGATCAGGCTTTTTTGAAATGACATCACGCTCAATGCGTGAAAGACCATAAGCCGCATCCGTTCCTGCAATACCTGCGTTGATTATATTGAGAGGGACAGTCGGAAAAAGAACTCCGAGGATCTCCGACACCTTTTTGTGATAAACACTTTCGCGATCAAACACGTTGTTAAAGCCCCCACTTCTACGCACCTCAAGCTCAAAACAGCCTTCGGTTACGCTATCACCAAAGAAAGCAATTGTTGGGCGAGGATTGTTTGCATCCTTTGCCTTTTTTGCAATTTTTTCGATTATTTTCATTTTAAAACATCACCCATAAATTCATCAGCAAACCATTCCTGCAACTTTGGCACATAATGCGCTCGGTCAGATGCGAGAATACCGTAGTACAAATTATCGTTTGAATCCCAATAGGGAGAATTTCTCGGATCAATGAGCTTTGCACCAAAACGGTTTGCCTGGCGTTCAATTTCAGCATTTATGTAGTTCTCCGCCTCAAGAGGAAGCTCAAATCTCTCAAGACCGCCACGGACGACAACCTTATAAAGATAGGTGGGAACATCTCCGCCCATAGACTTTCGCATAACATCGAAGTGATAGTCGTATCTTTCCTTGAAATCCTCACGAAGATATGCCTCATACCAGACTTCCTGCTCGCAACCAAGCCAATGCCAGCCTATAACTTCAGGGTTTTTGCCCGATTCACGGAGATTTTTAAGTGCAAGGCTCTGGATATAAAGCGCAAGCGGAAGAAGAGAAATATCCGCCTCACCAAGAATTCCCGGCTTTATTACCCTTTCCTTATCACGATTCCACATTCCGTTTATGATACCCTGACTTCCCACCGAGAGTTGGACGATATAGAGATCAGGCAAACGCTTGCCCTCATCAATCGCCGCCTGCCACTTCTTTGCAACGAAATACGCAAGGCTTGCCGTGTGATCCTGTGTCTCACCGAGATTCTTGCCGCCGCTCGTCCATCCCGACCAGACAACATCCGAGATATCAAAACTCTGATTCGGATTTCTGTCAAGACCGAAAACATTCTTCATCGGAACGAGGACTTTATCCTCCTCCGCAAGAAACTGCTGGTGTGCCGTCGCATTGGACTGACCGCTTATAAAAACCACCGCTGCCTTTGTATCTTTTTTCATTTTCATCACCTTATTCCGGTTTTGTCTCAAGCTTAAGCGGGAAATCTCCGAGCTTATTTACTTTAAAGCCGTTCTTTTTATACTCTTCATAATCAAATGCCTCAAGCTCATCAATGGCGAGCTTATGGAATTCATAGAAGTTATACCACCATTCGTAACCCGAGCCAAGCTCTGCATTAAGGTATGCATCTGCTATATCACAGCCCATTGCAGGTGCAACATAGAACGCACCCATTGCAAGAACATTGACGCCATTGCCCGTGATTGCACGGAGTGCTGCAGGAACGCTTTCAACAACACCTGCATGGACATGAGGACACTTACTTGCAGCGATATGGATTCCCATACCCGTTCCGCAGAAAAGAAGTGCCCTTTCAAACTCGCCCTCACTTATCATAGAGCCGACACGGAGTCCGACTCTGTGGAACATCAAATCGGTGTCATCGGGGTCAGAATCAGCTCTCACGCCAACATCCGTTATCTTCCAGCCTTTTGCCTTGAGATGCGCAACTACTGCCTCCTTAAGGGGATATCCTGCAAAATCTGCACCTACAACGAGATACTTATCTTTGACTGTTTTCATTTTAATTTCCTCCATTTTATAATTTTAATGAGCGCACTTTCCGAATACCGTAAAGCTGATAACTCCGGGTGTTATGCCCCGAGGTGCCCCAAGCACCGTGAGCTTTACCTTTCTTGCCGTTACGGTCGGGAATGTACGATAATCAACACAATAGTCAATCTTGTTTTCCGATGCATCAACCAAACATTTCCATTCATCGGAATCGGGAGATGTATATTCAACTTTATATTGGAAGGCTCCCGGATTTATTCCTTTGAGCGTTTCCATCCCGATATCACGCCAGATGATACGACAGGACTCAATGTTGTAGCCCTTTTCCGCCGCAAGATCAATCTCAATCCATCTTTCCTTATCTTCTTCAGCGGGCTGCCACCATGTAATAGCACTATCATCGGTAGCATAAATCGGATCACGTCCCGGAACAAAGCTTGATGCCACTATCGGTTGGAAGAAAGTGAGTGGCAGAAGTCCTGCATCATTGCCAAGCTCGGGATTTTTTAAAACTCCCGGTGCAAACTGCGGTGTTTCTGTGAGAGCCGGACAATAAAGCTCTCCGTTTTCGTCTATTCCGAGAGGATCCATACCTACTCTTCTCTCAAACTTATACCCATAACCAAAAAAGTATGTATAGAATACCCAAAGTGTGTTATCAGGACCTTCCGCAATACTTCCGTGACCTGCACCACGAAGAAAGCCGTTTCTCTTAAGAGTGAGAGGGTCGTGCTTTTCCTGACGCTTAAATCCCGAAAGCGGACCTTCATCGGAATACATAACTCCGCAAGCATATGTTGAATACTGAGTTCCGCTTCCCGAATAAAGAAGGTAATAGCGGCTTCCGATTTTAATCATCCATTGTCCTTCCGTCCAGCCGATACGCTCGTTCTGATTGTATTCTCCGTGGCGTTCCCACTCCTTATCGGGTGAAAAAGAGTTTATCCAGACGGGCTCGCTTATAAGCTTCCACGGCTCATTCGGATCACATTCTGCACCAACCGTTCCGGTGACACATTCAATATCTTCATCCTCATTCGGCTCTCTTATTTCACACCAATAGAAATAAAGACGGTCATTCTCCGTAAAGTAACAACCATCGGGAACTTCCATTTGGTTGCCGTGCATATCCGTGAGGTTTCCGCAATGCTTGAACGGACCGAGTGGGCTATCTGAAACGTACATTTCAGGCATACTGTGACCGCTTAAGTACCACTTTCCTCTGAACTGTACTACTGCAGGACTATAGCGCAGATTCTCAACACCGATATCAACTTTTTCCCAATGTACGAAATCCTCCGTTACGTGGGCAACGCTGTAACTTGAATACATAATCCACTTGCCGTCGTGATATATAACGCTGGGGTCGGAAATTGAGCGATAATCCTTATAATCACTTACATTCAAACCGCAAATTGATATATCAAGCCATCTTCCGCTTCCTACTTTTTCAACGCATAACGGATTGCAATATGTTTTTTTCATTTTGACACCTCTGTTTGGATTAGTTTTCTGTTTTCATTATAAACCATAGTACGCCTTCAAAGCAATACTCAAATTCGTTAATTTTATGGGTGGAAGCACGCCTGCTCCCACCCATCTTTTTTATTTTGCAATATAATCGAGAATTCGCTTAATGAGAACTGCTACTTCTGCCCTTGTTGTGTAATCGGCAGGTGCGATTTTTCCGTTCTTTCCGTTTACAAGACCGGCTGTTATGAGTGCCGAGACGGCTTCTTTTGCATAGTCGGAGACATCAGAGAAATCCGCATATTCAACATCTCCGTTTTCAAGTTCCACACCAAGCTTCTGCATTGCACGGTATACAATTACCATCATATCCTGACGAGTGATTGTGTTTTTCGGTGCATATTTATTATCGCCAATTCCGTTTACAATGCCTGTGTTTCGGGCGATTGCAAGTTCTTTTGCAAAGTAATCGGAAGCATCAACATCTGCAAAATTCTCTGTGTTATCGCTTGAAAGCTCAAAAGCACGAACAAGGAGAATTGCAAAATCTGCACGTGTGATGTTATTTGCAGGTGAGAAGGTTGTCTCACTCGTTCCCTTGATAATTCCTTCTTCCGCAAGAGCGTTGATAGCATCACTTGCCCAAGCGTGTGCACCAAGATCAACAAATCCTCCGGTGGTTTCCGGAACATCGGGAGTTTCAACTTCCGGCTTTGAAGGTTCACTCGGCGCTGTGGAAGTTCCTACACCGCCTCCACCGGTTCCCCCACCGCCGGTGCCACCGCCGCCTGTTCCGGCTTCTCCTGTTCCACCACTCGGTGTTGAAGGTGTGGTCGGAGTATTCGAAGTATTCGGAGTTTCAGGTTGAGTCGGAGTTGTTGTTCCGCCCGTTGTTGAACCATAAACATCAACAGTAAAGTGAACAGTAGTTTCAAGTGCTCCGTCATTTGCAGATATTGCAACGTGGTTCTCACCAATCTGTGATTTATCGGGCTTCCATACGAGGCTCAAGCCGTCTTCACTTATCGCCATACCTCTCGGAAGCGATGTCCCGACAAGTTCAAGCTTCTTTCCAACAGGACTTACTGCTTCTATCGGAATCGTTATCAAGCTTCCAACAGATGCTGTCACATCATTGATTTCCTTGAAGACAGGAGCGTTGTTTGTTACCGACGGCATCGGAATTCTCAATGAATTTCCTTTTGCAACGTTATAAACATAACCCTGCTTTGTATCATTTGCATTTACATAGCTTCTGATTACAGACACATCTCCGATATCAAGCTTTACATTTCCATCCTCAAGAGATGCAGACTCAATTCTGTATGCACCATTCTGAACACCGTCATTATCAACGTATACATACTTTCCTGCAAGAGCTTCAACATCAGTTTCCATATCGGGTTTATATACGATATAGTTCTGCTTTGAAAGCTCTTCGGTGAAGCTCTGTACTGTTCCCGTGTAAGCCGCAATTGATTCTTCCGATTCAGCATCAACAAGCTTCAAGACCTCACCGTCATTAAGATAGGAATACATAATATTTCCTTCAGCATCAAAGGAAACCACACCGGCAAAACCTCGGAATGCAATCTTATCATCAATAACGTAATCGGCGGCATTGTTGGTTGAATAGATAATATAATCAACTCTTCCGCTTTCAAGAGTTACCTTGACTGCACTGTAAGCATCAAGAACACCCGGCTTTGAGCTCTCTTCACGAACCATTGAAGCCTTTTCTATCGATTTGATATACTTATTCGTCACGTCATAGGGTTCAAACACGGTTGTAAATACAGTATCGAGGTTTGTTCCCTTTCTTCTGACCAACATATACTCAAGGTTTCCTGCGTGAGCATTACTCTTGTTCTGCGGAGGAAGTGCCTTCGCAAAGGTCACTTCGGAAACGGGGCTGTCGTTCAGCATCGTGACACGAAGTCTCACATCACGCTTCTTATCCATAACCTTTTTCCAGTCCTTGACATTG
>JAFQVE010000489.1 GCA_017408185.1 Oscillospiraceae bacterium
CAGCGTAACGCCCATAGTAACACCAACAAGGTTTGCGACAAAGCAACCCACGGTCAGCCCCCACACCGCCTCCGGCATAAAAAACGGCAGGATGCAGAGTGCTTCGCTCACTCGCACCTGAACAGGCCCGTAAGACAGCGCGGGAAACGCAAGGGTAAGTACGGCATACGCCGCCGCTATAAGCGAACAGCGCGCAAGATAAGAGGTTTTTTTCATGGTTATCCTCCAAACATTAATATATTTTGTTTTAATTAATTATAGCAAAGACATATAGAAATTTCAAGTTAAATGAAAATTTTGGTTGACTTTTTTCAAAAATTGTGTATAATATTATTTTGCAGAGTTTTGCACGCGTCGTGCATCGCTCTATCCTTGCTCCCGAATACACACGGGGGCCATAAGTCCAGAAGGAGGTGTTTTACAATGGCAAAGGTTTCCGCAAAGTACGAAACAGTTTTTATCATCAACTGTGAACTCGGCGAAGAGGCTATCGCAGAGCTTGTTGCAAAGTTCAAGACTCTCGTTGAGAAGAACGGCACTCTTGTCAATGTCGACGAATGGGGTAAGCGCAGATTCGCGTATCCGATCAACGACATGAACGAAGGCTACTATGTTCTCTTCGATTTTGAGTGCGTTCCGTCCTTCCCGGCAGAGCTTGACCGTGTCTTCAAAATCACTGAAGGTATCATGCGCTCTCTCATCATCTGCAAAGATGAAATCGCTTAAGGAGGTAGCTTCCCGTGCTTAACAAAGTTATTCTCATGGGTAGACTTACCCGCGACCCCGAGCTTCGCCACACACAGTCCGATATTGCAGTAGCGTCCTTTACGCTCGCTGTTGACCGCGGCTATTCCCGCCGTGATGACAATCAGCAGCAGACTGCTGATTTCGTCAACATCGTTGCATGGCGCAATACTGCTGAATTCGTATCAAAGTGGTTCTCAAAGGGTCAGCTTGTCGCTGTAAGCGGCAGACTTCAGGTCCGTAACTATAAAGACCGCGACGGTAATAACCGCACGGCTACAGAGGTTGTTGCAGACGAATGCTTCTTCGCTGAATCAAAGCGTGACGGCGCATCCGGTGCAGCTGCTTTCTCTCCGTTCGGTGAGCCGCCCGCTCCGTCAAATGTCGGACTCAACGCCGTTTCGTCCGGCTCTGATTTTGAAGAGCTTGTTGGTGACGACGGCGAACTTCCATTCTAATTTTTGAATAAAGGAGGACCCTTAAATGGATAGAAACCTTAAGAACCGTAAGCGCAAGAAGGTTTGCCCGTTCTGCGCTGATAAGGTAAGCTTCATTGATTACAAGGATGCAGCACGTCTTCGCAGATTCACATCCGAGCGCGGCAAGATTCTTCCGCGCCGTATGACAGGCGTTTGCGCTGCTCATCAGCGTCAGGTTACAGAAGCTATCAAGCGTGCACGTCACATTGCGCTTCTTCCCTACGTTAACGACTAATATGTACATTAAAATCACCTGCGGAAATCCGCAGGTGATTTTTGTTGTCTTTTTCTTTATTCTTCTCTCATTTCAAGAAGTGTGTCAACCATCATATAGCCCGCATCTGAGCAGAGTCGGTTGCTTCCGGGAGCTGATTCGTAAATTGTATCGTAGAAAAGCTCTCTTGTTGGAATATATCCGAAAAGTCCGTTGCAATAGGATATTACAATACGCTTATCATTTCCACATTTTGCCTTGACATCGCGGCCAAAATAGCAATATACCTCACTCGGGAATCCGAAAAGCTCGAGCTCGCCTATCTTTATATAATGAAGCGGAACATCGCTTATCTCCGGAACTTCTGCCATAACGGAAAGAAGCTTTCTTGCCATCATAAGATGGTATGCATTGCTTTTTCCACCATCAGCTTCAAGCTTTGCATCCGGATCTACTTCCAATGTTTCAGCGATGTACTTTGCCTTTGCATACTGCTCTTCCGTCACTTCTCTTCTTGGAATCTGTATCGTGCGGAAGCGGCAAATAATCTTGTCGCCTTCAACCGGTTCGGCAAATGCTACTGTCTTTATCGCCTCGCCGGCGATTTTCCGTCCCATAAGCCTGTAGTGGTCAGACGCAATCTCCGCTACATTTACATTAACGTGGTTTATATCCCCCGCAGTTCCCATAAAGAACACGGTTACGAAATCTTCTCCGTAAACCTTTTTCATCTGCTTTGAAAGCTC
>JAFQVE010000056.1 GCA_017408185.1 Oscillospiraceae bacterium
ATCGACCCAACTGCATATACCACACGCGCAGAAGTCGCGGTGCTTATCAAACGAATTTTGGACTATGTAAAGTAAAGTGATGTACTTAATTCCGCAGGGCGAGATTTTCACGCCCTGCGGAGAGAAAGGAATTAATAATGGAAAAACTTGCAATTCACGGCGGAACACCCGCAAAAACAACACCGTATGCAACGGCAAAGCGATTCGGCAAGCAAGAGCTTGAATATCTGGAAGAAGCGTTAAACCAGAACACGCTCTTTTATTGGAAAGGAGGCTTTGCAAAGCGGCTTTGTGCAAAATTTGCAGAACTCAACGGCTCAAAGTTCTGTGCAGTAACAAGCTCCGGAACATCGGCGATCCACACAGCACTCGGCGCAGCAGGTGTTCAGCCCGGTGATGAGGTTATTACATCACCAATAACAGATATGGGAAGTGTCATCGGTATACTTTATCAGAATGCAGTACCTGTATTTGCTGACCTTGATCCTTATTCGTATAATATGACTGCAAAGACGGTCGAGGAAAAGATTACGGATAAAACGCGCGCAGTAGTTGTTGTTCATCTTGCGGGTAATGCGGCACAGGTAGATGAAATCGTTGATGTATGCCATAAACGAGGTATTTACGTCATCGAGGACTGTGCACAGTCATACTGCTGTGAGTATAAGGGAAAGTATGTGGGTACATATGGCGATATAGGGTGTTTTTCTTTAAACGACTTTAAGCATATATCTGCAGGCGACGGCGGCATGATAATCACTGACAACGAGGAGCTTTATCACAAGGCTGTTATGTTTGCGGATAAGAACTACAACCGTTTCGGTACGGATGTTGTGAGAAATTCACCGCATGTTGCACCGAACTACCGCATGAGCGAGCTTGTCGCTGCCGTTGGTCTTGCACAAGTTGAAAAGGTTGAAGAAATCTGCAAAAAACGGAATGCATACGGTGATGCGCTTACTGCAGCCATTCGGGATATCCCGGGAATATATGTGCCCAAAGTTCATACCGATTGTAAGTCTTCATACTGGTTCTATCTCATCCGTGTTGATGAAAAAGAGCTTGGCTGCACTCGCGAAGAATTTGTTGCAGCGCTTCGTGCTGAGGGTATTCAGGCAAGTGCCGGATATATTGAACAGTGTGTATATGAAATGGATATGTTTACAAAGCAGACAGCATATGGGGATATGAAGTGTCCGTTCTCCTGTCCGTACTACGGAAAGACGGTAGAATACAAAACAGGTCTTTGCCCGACCGCTGAAGAAATTCTCAATACCTGTGTAAGACTTGAATGTAAAGAGTATTATACCGAGCGGGATTTACAGGAAACAATATACGGTGTAAAAAAAGTCTGCAATTACTTTCAGGCAAATAAATAATATATAAGGAGAGGTTTTAAATGAAAAAACGTATTACAGCATTATTTCTTGCAATTGTAATGCTTCTCGCTCTTTGCGCGTGCGGAGGTAGCGGAGCAACGCAGCTTGACGGCACGGGAGCAAGCGAACCGCTGACGAAAGACGATGTTATAACCTTGCTTGTTCCGTCAAGTGCAAGCTGGCCGTACCGCGAGGACTGGAAAATATGGGAATATATGTCCGAGGGTTCGGGCGCAACGCTTGAGGTGTCATCGCTTCCGTCTTCAGACGCAGTTACAAAATGGTCGCTTATGTTCGCGGGAAGAGATACCCTTCCGGATTTGATGGCATTTTCTATGGGAAGCGATGCGCGTAAATATGCCGGAGAGGGGCTTATTGCACTTGAAGACCTTGAAGCGTATATGCCGGTCTACAATGCATGGAAAAATTCTCTTTCCAAAGAGGAATATGAGATTATAATCAAAAACCGTATAACGGCAGACGGCAAAATTTATTACACTCCGGGCACGGGCAGAGAGGGCAAAACCCGTATGCGCGCATGGCTTTACCGCGAGGATATATTCAAAAAGCATAATTTAAAGGCACCTGAAACCTTTGATGAGATTTACGAGGTCAGCAAGAAGCTTAAAGAATTATATCCGGAGTCGTATCCGTTCAGCACTCGCAGTATGTCCTATGTTTTCAACTTTATCGGTTCATCATTTGATAAATGGTGGGAATACGGTGCGTATTATGACCATGATGATGACGAGTGGCGCTGGGGAGCAACGGAGGATACCGCTCTTGAGGTAGTAAGCTTTTATAAAAAGATGATTGAGGAAAAGCTTGCACCGGCTGATATGGTTACGATGAACAATAACAGCTTTGAGGAGCTTGTGCTTACCGACAGAACCTTTATAATGCCGCATCTGCAGCTTCGGATTGACTATTTCAACAACCTTGCAAAAGACAAAAACCCCGATTTTAAAATTCAGGCATTTGTTCCGCCAATTGCAAACGCAGAGAAGGGTGTTTCGATGATAGAGCGCGGAGATGTTGAGACCATGGGACTTTCTGTTTGCGATACGGGAAAAGCAGACGGCATTGTAAATGCCGCGAAGTTTATAGACTGGATGTATACCGATGAAGGAATGGAGCTTCTTTCGTGGGGCAAAGAAGGGGAGACCTATGAGGTTGTAGACGGTAAAAAGCGATTTATTACAGATGAGAAGAATTCAGGACCGAACACACTTTACGGTTTCCAGTTGTATGGCTCTTTCACACGTCTTGACCCGCTTGCAGCGGAAGCAGTGCAGACAGAAACCACTCTTGAGAGCGAGGCACTTATCCGTATGCATACCCTCCCGTATTATCCGGTAACATTATGGCTCGACTTCAGTGATGAGGAGCAGGATGTCATTGATATGTACAACTCAGGTATCAGCACATATACTGAGCAAATGCTCATTAAATTCATACTCGGGCAGGAGCCGCTTTCGAATTTTGACAGTTTTAGAGCTACTATTGAAGAAATGGGGGCTAAAGAGCTTCTCGGAGCATACGAATCAGCATACAACCGCGTTAAATAATTATATTTTAAATAATATGGCGTTTTGGAGGGGCTGCAGCAAAGCAGCCCCGAAAGCATATTGTTCTAAGGCTTTAAAGGAATTGAACAGAAAAATTGAACCGGAAAGGCTTTGCGCGATTTGATCGGTGAGACAAAGAAACGAAGTAATTATATAATAGCACAGGTCTAAACTAAAAAAAGAAGAGGGGTACCAATATGAAAGATATGCTTGGAGTAATGTTTGATTGCTCAAGAAACGGTGTTTTGAGCGTAAAGACCGTGAAAAAATACGCAGATATTCTTAAGAAAATGGGTTATAATACTTTACTGCTTTATATTGAAGATACCTACGAAATAAAAAGCCAGCCATATTTCGGTCATCTGCGGGGAAGATACTCGGAAGAAGAGCTGAAGGAAATGGATAAATATTGCCGCGATATAGGGATAGAGCTGATTCCCTGTATTCAGACATTGGCTCATTTAGAGGCAATATTTAAATGGAACGGCGTTTATTCCGATATAAACGACTGTGATTCCATATTACTGGCAGGCGAGGACAAAACATATGCACTGATAGAGGATATGCTTTCTACACTCGCAAGGTGCTTTGTCAGCAAAAAAATTCACATAGGTATGGATGAAGCCTATAGAGTAGGAACCGGAAAATATCAGAAGTTGCACGGGATAGAGGACCGCTTCGATGTTATTAACAATCATCTGCACAGAGTTTGTGACATTGCAGCGAAGTATGACCTCGAGCCCATGATATGGAGCGATATGTTCTGCAAGCTTGCAATGAATATTGAAGATCAGTACGAAAGTGCAGATACTTCAAAAATACTTGAAAAGGCAAAGCTTCCCGAAAATACGTCTCTGGTATATTGGGACTATTATTCTACCGACTACAACCGATATGTTGAAAACATAAAGACCAACAGAGTTTTTGGCAGAAAGGTTTATTTCGCAGGCGGCGCATGGGCGTGGAAGGGTATCGCTCCGGACAATGATTTCAGCATCAGAACAACGGAAGTCGCGCTTTCTGCCTGCCGCGACGAAGGCGTTAAGGATGTGTTTATTACCGTGTGGGGCGACGACGGAAACGAGTGCCCGAAATCTGCGCTGTTCCCGTCGCTGATGTATGCTGCGGAGGTTTACAGAGGTAACAACGGTATCGAGAGTATCGAGGCTAAGTTTAAAGAAATAACCGGCTGTAACTTTGACGATTTTATGCTTTTTGATAAGTTAGATTGGGCAGGCGGCGAATACACAAAAGAGTGTATGGCAAAAAACTTCCTGTATGATGATGTGTTTATGGGAATATGGGACGGACAATGCGAAGAAAAGCACGGCGCATTTTACGGCGAGCTTGCAAAGAAAATATCGGAAGTTAGCGAAAAAGGCGAATTTTCATATCTTTTTGATTGCTATGGGAAATTTGCAAGCGTTCTTGAAATAAAGTCCACTCTCGGCATAAGAATAAGAAAAGCATATCTTGAAAACGACAAAGAAATGCTGGGTAGTGTTGTAAAAGATATGGAAGAACTGGATGGACGCATAAGCGCTTTCCACTTGGCTTATGAAAAAGCGTGGTTTACCGAGAATAAGCCTCAGGGCTTTGAAATCATGGATATCCGCCTCGGCGGACTCAAGCAAAGAGTGCTCAGCTGCAAAAGACGGATAGAACAGTACATAAACGGAGAAATTTCGGAAATCCCCGAGCTTTGTGAGGCTGTGCTGAAAAAAACAAACGGTATTTTCTGGTCGCGGATCATAACTGCCGGAAGAATAAGTATGCATTTGTAGGAGAGAATCTTATAAAAACGTTGCGAGACTGCGGAGACGCTATGCGAAAAGGGCGAGCTTTTATTGCTCGCCTTTTCTCTTTTTTGTTTAATATCTGTTCTTGTAGGGTATAATCTTTGAAGAGGAGGAGAATTGCTTTATGAGAACAGATATTTTTCATCGAAAACCCGATTTGTCTCCGGACACACTGGCGTATCCGTCGCTCTTTAATGAGCTTAACGCAATAAGCGGCGGGGTGTCCGAAA
>JAFQVE010000490.1 GCA_017408185.1 Oscillospiraceae bacterium
AATGCTTACCCCTGCAACGTTCGCAAAAATTCCTGAGCTTGCCGGAATAATAACGGAGAACCTTGAAACCGATTTAACACTCGGCAACGGAATCTGGCTCGGCAAGCAGATGCTTACAATGAATCTTGAAGAAGATGTGGAGATGCACACGCTTCCGGGTTATGCAAACTACTACGACGGACTTTCGTACTACTTCCCGAAGGAAGATGAAGCGCTTGCGCTTATCAACGAATATTATAATCCGTATACAACACCGATTGAAGAACTCAATTTGTTTAAAAGATAAAAGGGAGGGAAGAAATAATGAATATAAACGAACAGATAAAATGCGCGGTTCGTGCTCTTGACGCAAAGCTTGCGCTGGACATAAACGTTTTGAAGATTGAAGAAATCTCAACTCTGTCCGAGTATTTTATAATCTGCACGGGTAACTCCAACACCCATGTGCGCACACTCAAAGAAGCCGTTGAGCAGAAGTTTGACGAGGCGGAAATTGCACCGCACCACATTGAAGGTCACGGCGGTTCGTGGGTTCTTATGGATTACGGCAGCATAATAATCCATATTTTCACAGATGAAGGAAGAAAATTTTATCAGCTTGACAAGGTATGGGCAGATGCAACCGCCTTATCCGTTGACGATATGATAAAAGAGTAAAGGGGTTTTACAAATGAAGTACGATTTTAGTGCAATTGAAAAAAAGTGGCAGAAGCGCTGGGAGGAGACCAAGGCATTCCACGCTGAAAACGGCGGCGATAAGAAAAAGTTTTATGCGCTTGTCGAGTTTCCGTATCCGTCCGGTAACGGTCTGCACGTAGGTCATGCTCGTCCGTACACTGCGCTTGACGTTATTTCAAGAAAGCGCCGTATGGACGGCTATAACGTTCTTTTCCCGATGGGATGGGACGCATTCGGCCTTCCTACGGAAAACTATGCTATACAGCATAAAATCCATCCTGCGGAGGTAACGAAGAAGAACGTTGCATTCTTCAAATCCCAGCTTACCTCTCTCGGCTATTCAATCGACTGGGACAGAGAGATAAACACCACCGATCCGGATTATTTTAAGTGGACGCAGTGGATTTTCTTAAAGCTTTTTGAAAAGGGACTTGCATACAAGACACAGATGCCCGTAAACTGGTGCACCTCCTGTAAGTGCGTGCTTGCAAACGAAGAGGTTGTAAACGGTGTTTGTGAGCGCTGCGGAAGCGAGGTTGTCCGCAAGGAAAAGAGCCAGTGGATGCTCAAGATTACCGAGTATGCAGAGCGCCTTATTAACGACCTTGACGACGTTGATTTTATTGAGCGCGTAAAAATCCAGCAGAAAAACTGGATTGGTAAGTCTACCGGTGCTGAGGTTAAGTGTGAAACAACCGCAAACGACACGCTCACCGTATACACCACACGTCCTGACACACTTTTCGGTGCTACATATATGGTTATTTCTCCCGAGCATCCGTATGTCGAAAAGTGGAAGGATATTATAAAGAACTATGATGAGGTTTCCGCATATGTTGAGACCTCTGCAAAGAAGTCTGACTTTGAGCGTACAGAGCTTGCAAAGGATAAAACCGGCGCACGTCTTGACGGCGTTATGGCAATTAACCCCGTAAACGGCAAGGAAATCCCGATTTTCATTTCAGACTACGTTCTTATGTCCTACGGTACGGGCGCAATTATGGCAGTTCCGGCACACGACACGCGTGACTGGGATTTTGCAAAGAAGTTTGATCTCCCGATTATCGAGGTTGTTGCCGGCGGAGATGTTCAGAATGAGGCATTTACCGATGTTGAAACAGGCAAGATGGTAAACTCCGGCTTCCTCGACGGTCTTGAAGTAGAAGAGGCAAAGAAGAAGATTATCGAACACCTCGAAAAAGAGGGACTCGGTACACCGAAAACAAACTATAAGCTCCGCGACTGGGTTTTCTCACGTCAGAGATACTGGGGCGAGCCGATTCCGCTTGTATACTGTGAAAAGTGCGGCTGGGTTCCCGTTCCGGAAAGCGAGCTTCCGCTCCGCCTTCCCGAGGTTGAGTCCTACGAGCCGACGGATAACGGCGAAAGCCCGATTGCAAATATCACCGATTGGGTAAACACGACCTGCCCGCATTGCGGCGCACCGGCAAAGCGCGAGACTGATACCATGCCACAGTGGGCAGGCTCCAGCTGGTATTTCCTCCGCTATATGGATCCGCATTGCGATACCGCACTTGCATCCAAAGAAGCGCTTGATTACTGGGCTCCGGTTGACTGGTACAACGGCGGTATGGAGCATACAACGCTTCACCTGCTCTATTCACGCTTCTGGCATAAGTTCCTCTACGATATCGGCGTTGTTCCGACGAAGGAGCCGTATGCAAAGCGTACAAGTCACGGTATGATTCTCGGTGAAAACGGCGAGAAAATGTCC
>JAFQVE010000491.1 GCA_017408185.1 Oscillospiraceae bacterium
CTCAGCTCGTGTTCATCACCGGCTGCAAGCTGTTCGGAAACCTTTGGAACCATAACGGAGGTCAGGGATGCGATAAATGCAATGGGGAACATAAGAAGCGGCATAGTCATACCGAACATTGCACCGAAGGCTTCTGTTGCGGTGCGCAGGCTCATTCCGGCACATTGAAGTCTTCGCGGGAGAAGAATAGAGTTCACCGAGCCGAGCAGATTGTTCACTGTTGCCGCTGCCGATACGGGAAGGGATATAGCGAGAATATCCGCCATTTTTACAGGTTCGCTTCGACGGGAGGAAAGGCGCCGTTTTTCCGGATGGTAAAAAAGAGAAAGCAGGGATGAGCTGAACAGCTCGCTTATCACCATACCGAGGAAAATGAGCATAGCGCTGATGCCTGCATCACCGGTGCGGAAGGTAAAAAGAAGTGCGGCAACGGCGAGAGCGCGGATTACCTGCTCGGAAAGCTCGGAGATTATCTGAGGATATACTTTTCCCACTCCGTAGAAATAGTTTTTGAAAATGTTTTCAATCCCCGTAAGGAAAAGGCAGATAAAAACAAACGGGAGGGAGAGCATAGTGCGCCTGTCACCGAGAATGTTCCGTGAAATAACGTTGGGGAACAAAGTGCAAACGGCGGCAAGGAGAAAAACCGATACAAAAAAAATCCTTCGGCAAAGCGTTACTGAGCGTACAGCTCCGGATATATCTCCCACACCGGCTTTTGATGCCGCAATGCGTGCGACTGCAACGGTGAGACCGCTGAGTGCAAGAGAGGACATAACGGAATAAAACGGCGTTACCAGCTGATATACGCCGAGCGCCTCGGCACCCGCCATACGGCTTAAAAAAATGCGGTACAAAAAACCGAGAAGCTGAAGGAAAGAGTTAGATACGGATATTGCAAAAAGACTGTAAAAAACCGACTTGCGGCTTATTTTTGAAAGCTTCACAGAAAAAACACCTCCGTCATAATAAATATGACGGAGGTGCCCTAAAAATGAGATTATATTCTGGAGTATTTTTCGTTAAGCGCAAAAAGCTTTTCTGAGAGAGCTTCGGTAAGGCACCATTCCGGCATCCGCCAGCGCCAGTTGCGGTCGTTGACCGTTGAAGGCGTGTTCATACGCGCCGTGGCGGGAAGATTCAGAAAATCCTGCATAGGTGCAATTGCAAGGTCAGCGCGAGAACTCCACGCCGCACGCAAAAATGCATCAAAAAGCGTTTCACCGTCAGAGGGAGAGAGATATCTCCGTGCAAAGTCGAGAATATGCAAGGGAGCAGACTCAAGAAAACCGCGGAGAGTGTCGTTGTCGTGGGTGCCGGTGTATACAACGCAGTTTTCGGGATATTTGTGCGGAAGATAAATGTTATGCTCATCGCTGTCGAATGCAAACTGCAAAACCTTCATTCCGGGAAGGCCGCATCCGTCACGCAGGGCAAAGACCTCATCTGTAAGAAAACCAAGATCCTCTGCGATAAGAGAAAGGTTGGGAAGTGCGGATTTTATCGTATCAAAGAACGCTTTGCCCGGTCCTTTTTCCCAATGGCCGCATACGGCATTCACAGCGCCGTAGGGGACAGACCAGTAAGCTTCAAATGCGCGGAAGTGGTCGAGGCGCACGGTGTCAAACATCTTCGCGCAGTGCGAAAGGCGGGCAATCCACCACGAGAATCCGTTTTCGGCAAGACGGTTCCAGCGGTATGTCGGATTTCCCCAGAGCTGTCCTTCTGCGGAAAATGCATCGGGCGGACAGCCGGAAACGTCAAAGGGGATGAGCGCATCGTTTAAGTTAAAGATCCCGGGACTTGACCAGACATCGCAGGAGTCAAGCGAAACGTAAATCGGAACATCGCCGATAAGTGAGATACCCTTTGAATTTGCAAATCTGCGGAGCTTTTCCCACTGAGAGAAGAACATAAATTGCTCAAATTTATAATAGTTCTCGTCTTCGCGGTGCTTTTCTCTCCACTCAGCGAGACCGGATTTATCGCGGAGTGATGCCGGAAAATGCTGCCACGCAATTCCACCGAGTTCCTCGCGGATTGACATAAATGAAGCATAGTCACCTATCCAGTGGCTTTCACGCTCGCAGAAAGCTTCAAGTGCCTCATAATCACGAAAACGCGAAAAGGCAAGGCGCAGAAGCCGTGCACGCTCGGGAATGATGATTTTAAAATCAACACGCTCACAGTTTTCGTGCTCGGCGCTGCGGAGTTCATCTTCTGTTATAAGTCCCGCTTCAAAAAGTGCTTCGGGGTCGATAAAAAGAGGATCTCCGGCAAACGAGGAAATGGAATTGTACGGAGAAAAACCGGGACCGCGCGGGTTTACGGGAAGAACCTGCCACGTTGAAAACCCGCTTTTGGCAAGAAAGGCAACGAATTCCCATGCTGTTTTTCCGAGCGTTCCTATTCCGTATTTTCCGTTAAGAGAGGAAATGTGCATCAGAACACCGCTTTGTCTTTTCATACAGAGCTCCTTATCTTCCAATTGCAGAAATCATGGTAGATATTCTGCGAGGATGGATTTATTTTTTCAAAAAAGTTTTTCTCGGTATACACTGCCGTATCTTTAAAAAGAACAGGTGCAAACGGAACTGTGTCGCAGAATGCGGTAAAGAACTGTGAAAGCCCTTCGTCACCGCCGAGATATGCCGCAACACCTGCTGAGAGGGACGCATCGTAAAAGCCTCCGAAGTTCAGAGAACCGGCGACAAGACGAGTGATGTCAAAGTCTGAGCCGAGCGCAACCTCGGCGTAATAAAGGTCAAAATCACCCGAGGAGAGTGCACGGGTATATTCATCAAACGGAAGTGCGCGGACGGTGGTGGGAGCGCCGAGGCGCGTAAGCGTTTCGGCAATTCTCTTGCAAACTGCTACCTTTCCGCTGTTTTCACTGTTTACGAGTATAGTAAGAGCGTCGTTGAACGGAAGAGGAGTGTCCGGCTGATAGGAGAGCGCCTCTGCCGCAGAGTGGTTATAAAGTGCGCTTGCAGGGGGGACGGGAAGAGCGGTGGCATTACCCATCAGCGCAAAATCCCCGCTTGCCGCCGAGTCGCGGTCAATTGCGCGGGCAACTGCACGGCGGTTGTTCTTGTCGGAGAAAAGCGGTTTTCTTGTGTTAAATCCAACATAGTGAAAAAGTGTGGACGGAACGTTTGTGCGCTCCGCAAGACTTGAAGGAATAAGCTGAGATGTTCCTGTCGGATCGCTTGCAAGAAGAGATATGTTATGAGAGTCGAATTCAAACACAAGCTCATCTGAGCTTGCAACATCGTGTAGCGAAATAACCTTGTAATGCGGATTTTTACCGCTGTGATGATTGTCGCGTGTGACGAGTGCTGTTTTGTCGTCCTTGGGTGCGTAAATTCCGGTGCCGATGGGGAATATGTTTTTTCGCGTGCCCGATTTTACAATCGGGATATCGAGAAGCGCGGGAAAACGCGCATTGTCGTATTTAAGGCGAACCTTTACATATCCTTTTGAATTTGATGAACGGATGCTTTCGACAACCGAGAGCGATGATGCAAAGTACGAGCCATTCTCCGCGGCGGCGCGGAGAGAGTATTCAACATCAGACGGAGAAAGCGCGCTTCCGTCGGAAAACGTGACGCCGCTTTTTATATTAAAGGTGTACTCACGGTCAGAGTATGTGTAATCCGAACAGAGAACCGGTGTTACCTCAAAGGTTTCCGAAACCGCAAAAAGCGGTTCACAGATAAGTCCGCAAAGCTCAAAGTTAATCTTACTCGGCGTTGTATATGGGTCTGTGCTTTCGTTTGAAGCAAATGCAACACCGAAAACCGAGGTATCCGGTATATATTCCTCCTCGGGCAGAGCGGTTGAGGAAATATCCGCTTCGGGAAGCTCCGTAACGCCGCAGGAGGAGAGAAACAGAATGAATAAGAGAATAAAACAAAGCGTTTTTTTCATCATTTTTCCCCTTTCAGCATGATAACCGCCGCCATTGTTCCGCGGAGTCCGCCGGTAGCGCGGTGCGACCAATACAGGTCGTTTTTACAGCAGGTACATTCATCCGAAATTGTTATGTTTTCTTCCGGTATGCCTGAGTCGAGAAGGGTTAATGCATTGAGGGCGGGAAGTGAAACATGATATTTTCCGTTGCCGTGAGAAACGATGTGCTTTTTTGCATTTGCACCGAAAGCGGAAATCATTGCATCGGGCACATCGCTGTCCGTTTCAAAACAGCAAGCGCCTATTGACGGACCTATTGCCGCAAGAATGTCGCAGGGGCAAGAACCAAAGCTTTTCGCCATTTCGCGGATTGCCGCGGCAGGGGTTTTCATTGCGGTACCGCGCCAGCCCGCGTGAGCAACGCCCGCAGCACGATTTTTCGTATCCAGCAGAAAAACGGGAACGCAGTCTGCATGGTACGTTGCAATGGGAAGGTCAGGTGTGTTTGTGATAACAGCATCATATTCACGCTTGCAGGGGGAGAATGCCTCTCCCGCATCAAGGTCTGCTGCAATGCATACGCCGTCCCGGTGAATCTGAGAAAAGGCAACGGTGCGCAGTGCGTCAAAGCCTGCGGCGTTGCCTAAAAGCTCATAATTGCGGAGAACATTGCTTTTCTCATCCCCGCGGCCGAAGCCGAGGTTCATCGTATCAAGCGGGGGTGCAGACACACCGCCGCGGCGTGTGGAAAAGCAGGTTACGGCAAGCCCGGTTTTGTCAAAAGCCGGGACGGAAAGATAAGTCACACCATTTACAATGTTGGTTTTAAATCCGTGTTTCAAGCTTTCTGCCTCCGAATCGGTTTATTATTGTTGTTTTCCTTTTAAAAGCTTCATTCGTGCGCTGTGGTCAAGAAGGCGCTTTCTCATACGCAAGGATTCAGGAGTTACCTCAAGAAGCTCGTCATCGGCAAGAAACTCGAGCATCTGCTCAAGGCTGAGTATCCGCGGCGGAACGAGACGCAGCGCATCATCACTTCCGGATGCACGCATATTGGTAAGCTGTTTTTTCTTACATACGTTTACAACGATGTCGTCTGCCTTGTTGGAAACGCCGACAATCATGCCTGCGTATACATTGTCTCCGGGAGAAACGAACATTGAGCCGCGGTCCTGAACATTGAATATACCGTAGCCGACAGCTTCTCCGGTTTCGTATGCAATAAGCGAACCGGTTGCGCGGCGCGGGATATCCCCCTTTGACGGAGAATAGCCGTGGAAGATGGAATTGAGGATACCCTCTCCTTTTGTATCTGTAAGGAACTCATTTCTGTATCCGAAAAGACCGCGTGCAGGAATGACAAACTCAATCCTTGTACGTGATCCAACCTGAGACATCTTGCGAAGCTCGCCCTTGCGTGAGCAGAGCTTTTCAATAACGGAACCGCTGCAATCTCCGGGGACATCGGCAACAACCTCTTCCATCGGCTCGCACATAACGCCGTCAATCTCACGCATAAGAACGCGCGGTGTGCTTACCTGGAATTCGTACCCTTCGCGGCGCATGGTTTCAATCAGAATGGAAAGATGCATTTCTCCGCGTCCGGAAACGATGAAGGCATCAGAGCTGTTTTCAGCAGGGGTTACGCGCAGGGAAACGTCCTTTAAAAGCTCGCGCTCAAGACGGTCCTTGATGTTGCGGGTTGTTACGAATTTTCCTTCGCGTCCGGCAAAAGGTGAGTCGTTTACGGAGAACGTCATTTCAACTGTCGGCTCGGAAATCTTGACGAACGGAAGCGGCTCCGGATTTTCGGGGTCGCATATAGTGTCTCCGATTGTTATCTCAGAGATACCCGAAAGGCAGATAATATTTCCTGCGCTTGCTTCGGTGACGGGAACGCGCTCAAGTCCCTCAAATTGATACATTGCGGTGATTTTAGCCTTCTTCGGCTCACGCTGGTTGTGGTAATCGCAGACAACAATC
>JAFQVE010000492.1 GCA_017408185.1 Oscillospiraceae bacterium
CGAAATAAAAGTTGTCGGCGATACATACACCCGCGGACAGAGTGTAACGGTAACCGCAGAAGAAATTCAGGGCTACACCTTCCGCCACTGGGTACGCGGAACTGCGAATAAAGGAGAGGTTGTTTCAAAAAGCCCAAGCTACAGCTTCCCTCTTATGACAAACACATACCTCACCGCGGTTTACAGTGAAAAGACAGATGATAAAATCGTAGAGTTCTATAACGGCAACGGAGATTATTTAGAGACAAAAACGGTTGTCAATAATGCCGTTGAGCTTCCGACAGAGCCGAAAATGACCGGCTTTAAATTCCTTCAGTGGATTGTCGGCAAGAACGGAAACGAATCCATCGTTCTTGATAAGAACAATGTTACAGCTGATGTAACATATGCTGTTGCAGAGTTCGGTGACGATGAAACTGTTAAATTCTCGATTCCCGGAGAAAGCGAAGCGGTAGTATACGATACATCAATAACAAGAAATTCCTCCGACGGCGAAGAAAAAGCGTGGTACCGCAACGGTGCGCTTGTCGGCTACGGAACATCTTACACCTTCAATGTCTGGGCAGATGTAACCTCAATTGAAGAAAAAGCCATCACAACAAAAGCACCGGTGGTATATCTTGATCCGGTGGCTAAAGACAGCGCACGTATGATAGAATACGATGCAGGCGGTAAGGAAATAGCAGAGGTCGGTATTCTCTTCGGAGACGGAACGGATATGACAGTTGAAAGCTGTAAGTACAAAGCAACGTCTCAGGAAAACGGCGGAGATGACGGACACGGTCAGTTTACCGCAAAGCCGGCAAACGACAGCTATATAAATGCAAAGGGATATCTCATCTATAAGGATGGAGATACATATAAAGTAGTTTATTCGGATTAAGACATCGGTGCGGGCGGGACGAAAGAGTTTTTTCGTCCCGTTTGCAGACCGAACAGAAGAGGAGGTCTATATGAAAAACAAAAGGATAAACCGCGCTCTTTCGCTGATGCTTGCGGTGATAATGGTAATCTCGCTTCTTCCCGCAGCAGTGGTGTTTGCAGTAAAGGATATGCCGCCGACTCCGGTTGAATATGTATTTAAAACTGAGGCTCAAGGCGGGGATTGGAAGGGAGGCTCAACGTTCGTCGCTCTGGATGGCGCAAGCTCTGCTTCAGACTATGCCGACGGACGTAACTGGGCGTATCTTGGATACACAGGGACTGCGTCAAATATCAAAAGCTGTTTTTTGCAGATAAACACATCTCTGCTGGCAGTAACTGCAAACGGGCAGTGGCTGGCACTTAAAATAAAGGCACCGGAATCGGGAACTTACAGCCTGTCTGCCTCGGCGTATATGGATAAGAATTCCACGAACAATATGGAAATATATCTTGTGCCGATGAATGCAGTGCTCGATGCCGAAAGCGGAAAAACTGCGGCAGAGGTGTTTGCCCGTTCAAACACGGATATATACGGAACAGTGAGCGCAGGCGTGTGTTCAGGCTACACTTCGTTTGCAGACGGAAAGCTTGGAGAATATGACTTATCCGATTATCTCGTGGGAAAGACAAATCTTAATGCGGCGACTGCGGGAAATGCAGATTGCGTACTAACCGATGCAAAACCCGTGACAGTGACGGAAGGAACAGAGGAGTATGTTCTTTTCCTCGCACCAAACGGAACGGGAAGCAGAAACCGCATATATCCGGCATCTTTTGCATTTACGCCGGTAAAGCCGTCAGCTACATATACATTCAAAACCTCAAAAAACGGCGGAGACTGGGGAAATAGCTCAACGCTTGTTGCGTTGAATGGCACAAGCTCTGCTTCGGATTACAGTGACGGACGTGACTGGGCGTATCTCGGGTATACGGGAAGCAAATCAAGCAATTCTACGTTCTTGGGCGTTAATGTTTCTCTGCAGTGTAATACCGCAAAAGGACAGTGGGTGGCACTGAAAACAAAAGTACCTGAACCGGGAACTTACAGCCTCTCTGCTACGGCATATATGGATAGCAAATGCACAAACAACATGGAAATATATCTCGTGCCGATGAATGCAGTGCTTGATGCTGAAAATAATAAGACGGCGTCAGATGTGTTCGCTCGTTCAAACACGGCGATGTACGGAACTGTGTCGGAAGGAGTGTGTACGGGCGCTGCAAGCTTTACGGACGGAAAGCTCGGCGAGTATGATTTGTCTTCGTATCTTGCAGGAAGGACGGATACTTACAGGGCAACAGGCGGCAACGCAGATTGCGTGCTGACCGATGCGGGTTCCGTAACGATCCCGGAAGGCGTAACGGAATATGTTCTTCTCTTTGCGGCAAACGGAACGGGAAGCTACAATCGTATGTATCCGGCATCTTTAACGCTCGGAAAAAAAGGCGAAGCACCGGCAAGCGTTGAGCTTAGCTGCGATACGGAAATGCGTGTGGGTGGAAACTCCATTAAGGCGAAGGCTACAGTGAAAACTGCAACCGGGTCACAGTTTCTTGGTGCATATTCAATCAAATACACAAGCAGCGACGAAAGTGTTGCAACGGTGGATGATGACGGAAAAATCATTGCAGAAGGAGCAGGAAACGCAAGAATAACAGTTTATGCGGCAGAAGAGGGTGCGGATGATGCGTCCATCA
>JAFQVE010000493.1 GCA_017408185.1 Oscillospiraceae bacterium
GTCGGAGGGTTTTGATTCCGAGCTTATAAATTTCCCTGCCGACGGCGTAACCACATATCAGGACAAGCGCACGCCAATCGGTTGGGATGCAACGAAGATGAGTCTCACACTTCTTACGGATGTTCCCGGAATTGACGATCCCGTAATCGCCGACTTTGAGCGTGAGCCTCTTATGGCGGTCAAACATTCTGTCTCCACTCCTCCCGAGGGGATTATTGCACCTATCATAACAGAGGCACAGATGAAGGCAGGTGAGGATGTAAAGGGAGCTTTCGTTCTCCTCAACCAGGACACACGCGGTCGAGGAAATATAGTAAAAACCATCCTTGATCTCGGTGCACTCGGTTGGGTTTCCGATCACCTTGAAGAACCGCATAAAACTCCCGATTCTGTTTCTTGGCTCAATGCAGGTACGGAAACAAACGCTTGGCATGTCCAGGACGGAGACCGCGATTTCATTTCATATCTCATCACACCGAGAACAGCCCAAAAGCTCCGTAATGCGTGTGAAAACGGACGAGTCCTTGTTCGTGCAATTTCCGATGGAAAAAGATACGAAACCGTTTTGCCTGTAATAACAGCTCTTCTTCCTGGAGAAAGTGAAAAGGAAATCTGGATTATGGCTCATATGTATGAGCCTCTTATCGACGATGATGCAAACGGGGTCATAGGCTCAATCGGTATTCTAAAAGCACTCCGTACCCTTTCCGAAGAAGGAAAGCTTAAACTCAAATACAGTATTCGTGTTATATTTGCATCGGAGATGTACGGATATGCGGCATATGCCGACCTTCGCGGCGGCAACCTTTCAAATATCTGTATTGGCGGTATCAATACCGACGGCATCACTTCGGCAATCGATAAATCAATGCACCGTGAGCTCCGTTCAATGGAGGCTGTTGATGCTCCCGGATTTGCCGGAAACATATTCCTTCATACAGCAAACGAAGCTTTTGAAAAAGCATATCCCGATATTACCGTCATCCGTATGGATCACGGTTTCGGAGATGACCGTTTCTTAAGTGACAGCACAACCGGGCTTCCCACAGTCTGGATTGAATATTCCGACAAAGGCTTCCACCATAACTCCATTCTTCAGGAAGATATGTTCGACGTTGAAGCTACTGCATATCATCTTGCTTTTTCCGGAGAATGGGTGCGTGCGATGGCGGCAGCAAGTGAAGATGAGATAGGAGCACTTCTTCCTGATGCCGCAAAGCGTGCAAACGCATTGCTTGAAAAGGTTTCAACAGATGCGGTGCGAAGCGATACAGATTTATTGGGACGCATGAAATTTATATATAACCGTGAATGTGCAAGAATCTCAGCACTCCGGTCTTGGGCAGATGTTCCTGAGATAGAAAAAGCAATAAGTGAAATAAAGATTCCTTCTCCAAAAAACGAACTCTGCGAAGTCTCATCAAAATGGTTTGACTATTGCGAAAACTTTGTTTTTTCCCGCATTACCGTAGGTCTTCCCCACGACCTTATGAATCTTCCTCGCGAGGAGAGAAAACCTCTTCCCGGTTCTATTTTATATAACCTTCTTTCAGATGTTGTTTCACGCATTGACGGCAAGAAGACTTTAAAAAGCATCATCCGCGAGGTTGAATGGGATCGCAGTATAATCTTCGATGATTCTACGGTACGCACATATCTCCGTTCCTGTATAACCCTTTACCGAGGCGGATATTTCGGTCTTACCGAGAAAAATCCGCTTACTGCCGAAGCTCTTACCGAAGCACTCCGTGCTCTTGGTGTAAAGGAAGGTGACACTCTTCTTGTTCACTCTTCCCTTTCAGGAATAGGACATCTTCCGGGAGGTGCAAAAACTGCAATCAAGGCTCTTTCCGATGCAGTTGGCAAAAGTGGCACATTCCTTGCTCCTGCATTTACAAGACCTTATATCTTCTTTGAGGGCACAGTCAACAAGAGCTATGGCTTCCGTCCCTTTGATATGCGACCTGATGGAGAACTCCGTGATAAGAACATATACACGGGAGCACTTCCCAACGAGATGCTGAAAACAGAAGGTGTGTGCCGTTCGGGTCACTCCACGCACGAATGGGTGGCTCTCGGTGCAAATGCA
>JAFQVE010000057.1 GCA_017408185.1 Oscillospiraceae bacterium
CAAACCAGTTGGGACTAATCATTTTTGTAACGCGACCATCTGCATCAATTCGAGATGAAGCACGGCGTGCTACCATACAGTTTGTGCTTGTCGCACAGGCAATACCTGCAATATGAGTATATGCATATTCAACGTTTACCGCAAGCACGGACGTATCACCGCCGGAGCCGAGAATTCCGATGCCGAGAGAGTTTAGCGCCTTATATAAGTCCTCTTCAATCTTCGCAAACATCGGGTCGGGGTGATGGGAACCTACCTCACGGAGACAAGCTGCCTCTTTTGCGAGGTTTGCCGCAACGTTCGCCGTACCACCGATACCGATACCGAGAACCGATGGAGGACAAACCGCGCCTGCACGAGCAGAGGCTACAAAGCTGTCTATAACAAACTTTTCTATTCCCTTTATTCCGTCAGCAAAGGCAACTATTCTGTGACGTGTTCCGCCGAAGCACTCACTTCCGCCGCCCTTTGCGGCATATGAAATTTCAATTCCGTCGCCGTCAACAAACTGATATGTAAAATCCGGAATGTTCATTCCGATGTTGTTGCCGGGATCGAAGCCCGTGAGCGGATGCTTCATAGTTGCACGAAGATATCCTTTTTCCGTTGCTCTTGCAACAGCTCGGCGTGCCGCATTCTCAAGCTCAACAAAGCCGCCTTCGAGTTCGCACTTGTTGCCGACCTTAAAGTAGAAGATGGGCCAGCCAGTGTCAACACAAAGCGGGTTTTCGCGCTTTTTTGACATATCCATGCTGTTAAGTGTGGCAGAAAGCCCTTTTTTTGCGTCGGCATTTGTTTCTTTTGCTATTGCCTTTTCAAACGCGTCGCGTACATCCGGTGAAATTTCCGTTGCACCGCGCTTTACCGTTTCAAAAAGCACCTGCTCATATACATCTGTTTTAATCATATCCAATTACTCCCCTGCCAAATCTGCAAATTCCGAATATGCCTGCATTTTAAAGCATTCAGGTATGCAATGCGGCGCAAACGGAACTAAAAGCAACTCTTTTTCGCATTCTGCATGTGCATATGCGGAATAGACATATTCCGGAAGGCATATCTTGTCTGCAAGAGCAACACAAAATAAGCTTGGAACCGAAAGGAGCGACACCATATTGTTCATATCGAAATAGCTGAGCGTATCCATTGCTGTGTCGGTATACTCGGGATAGGTGCGCAGAAAGCTATGCGTTGACGCAAAAACCCCTGTTGCGGAATACACACGTTGCGGAATACAACAGTAGCTTGTGACTGCAGTGTAACATTTTTTTACCTTTCTGCTCAGTGCCGATGCAGTAATCGAAAGCGCCCCTCCTTGGCTTGCTCCGTAAGTTACTATCCTTTCCGGGTCTACTTCGGGCAAGGTTTCCACAACATCAACCGCCCTTATTGCATCAAGATAGATATTTTTCATATAAAATTCGCGTTTATCAAGAATCCCTCTTGTCATTATCCCGCCAAGCATATCTCCGCTTGTATAGTTTGCCTTGTCCACCGTCGTTCCTCCCTGAGAACGCACATCCATTGCAAAGCAGCACGCTCCCGTTGCGAGAATATCTGCAAAGATTTCTTTTCTTTCTCCGCCGCCGTGATACACTATAACACAGGGGTGTTTTTCCTTTCCGTCATTCGGAACAGAAAAGAAAGCATCAACAACGGTCTCGTCGTGGGTGTTAAACTTGATTTCATAGGTTGTGAAAGTCTTATCGTAAGGAAGTTCGAGCTTTTTGCGGGTAATCTCAACCGGCTTTTGGCGAAGCTGTTCAATTTCTTTTCTCCAAAACGCTTCGAAATCCTGATTATTTGTCTGCGGAAAAATCTTTTTCTTCAAACTTTCTTCAAATCGCTCTTCATATTTCATGAATTTTCACCTCATTAAATCTCAATATTCGCAAGCGGAATGTGCTGTTGGCAGCCGTAGATATCATTATCTGCCAGTGCTCCGCTGATGTTTTTTCTCGGAAATGTTATCTTTATGGAATTTACCACTCCGTATGTGATGATATCTATTTTGCTTTCATCAACATCATATGCCTTTGATATATCTTCCTTCGTAAGCCGGTCTGCCACATATTCCATATTTTTTCGTTCATCAAATATGAGGTCAAAGGTTATGTAAAGCGGTCCTGCATTTTTGCTTCGGAGGATTTTTGTGTAATCAATCAATTTTTTCATTCTATATCTCCTCCAATGATATTTTCGCAGTTTCAAGAAGCGAATCAACCTCGGCAAGATGGAAAACTGAAAACTCGTACACCTCTCCGACGTGAATATCGGACGGTGAGAACGGGAATGCAAGATTTCCCGCAGTTGATTTTCTTCCATCATAATCACAATGAAGCATACGGCTGCGCACAAGCGCACACACCTCGTCTGCAATATCCTGTGTTTTGCCGACTACATCAATCACTATTCCGAGGGACGAGTCTTTTCCCCCGCTCGTTTTGAATGTGACGGTGTAGCTTCCGTCCGGAAGTCTTCCGTGCGTATTCTCGCGCACAAAATCCGTAACGGTAGCAATGATTTCATCAATGCGTGCTATTGTTTCGGGGTCATAAACCGTTGCCGGACAGATTGTTCTGAACCCGGAACACTTAACTCCCTCAAGCTTTAAGGTTTTCACCTCAGCTTCACGGAATTTAGAACCCCGCACGCGAACAGTGCGCTCATCCGCCTGTTCAAATTCGGAATTTGTCAGATCACAAACACCGTCAGGCTCAAATATCAGATACGGATTTGTCTGCTCATACAGCGTGTGTGCCGCAACACGCTCAACGGTGCATTTCCTTATCGGGTTCGCCGGACGAAGCTCAAAATAATCATCGCATATGTAAGCCTGCATAACATCTGCCGCAGCAACCGGCTCGGAACACATGGCACCACATTCCATAATCTTCGCCATATGGAACGCAAGACCCTCGTCGTATCCGCGATATACGCACGGTGCGGCATATATTGCCGTATCGCACGCTCTTCCGCAAAGAATAACATCCGCGCCTTGTCCGAGCAGCTCAATAATCGGTGCAATACCTATCTGGCTTACGATACACGAGCTTTCTTCAACCGCCGCTCCCTCAAGAGGCATCTCATCGCTCATATTCTTTATTTTCCCCGCATCAAGCTTTTCAAGTACATATTCTTTGGAAACATCACTAAGCACTGTACCGAGCTTGAAATGCAATCCCTGCTCCTTTGCGATTTCTTCTATAAT
The DNA here is from genome assembly GCA_017408185.1 of Oscillospiraceae bacterium. The sequence goes on from JAFQVE010000057.1 coordinate 3,212, forward strand.
CTCACGCACCCACGCAACGTGAGCACGGCTTCCCGCACCACCGGCTGTACCAATGATGAACGGAGCCTTATGCGAAAGTGCTTTCGACAATGCAAGTGACAAATCACGCTTAACGGCGCTTCTTGCAGTAAAAGATTTTCCACTCCCGAGGTAAAACGGCCCCGGGTCAGTCGAACCGGCATCAACGCCGAGAAAGTCAACCTTTTCGGAGAACGCCATATCAAGTGACTCCTCGCTGTAACCGTAGCCAAGAAGTCCGTTTAATGCTACTATTTTCATACGTATCCCTCCATCATTTATTATAACAGATTCTTTACGCAAAAGATTGCAAATTGAATTATTTACTTTGCAAATTGTTTATTTTTTCTTGTGCTTCAATCTCCGTTGTGATACAATCATATAAAAAGGGAGGAGTGGATATATTGAACGTAAGAAATTTTGTTCTCTCATTTTATGCCAACGCCGCAGACGGAATACATATCCAACGGCTTGAAAAGCCGCGCGAGGCAAAGGAATTCCACACGCATGTTTATTTTCAGATTTATTATATAAAAAAGGGATCTCTCACCCATTTTGTGGAAAATCATTCCTCAAAGCTTTCAGCCGGAGATATGTTTATTATCCCTCCGGGAGTTGTCCACCG
>JAFQVE010000494.1 GCA_017408185.1 Oscillospiraceae bacterium
ACAGCGCTCTTCAGTATAGTATGTTGGCGCAGTTTTCGTTGTTCCCTCGCGAATTTCTATATACACAGGCGCACTCTGATACGTCACACCTGCAATAACCGTGCTTGCCGTAACACTGACCGTTCCGGACTCTGATGCAACCACAAATTCCCCGTCAACTATCTCCGCCGCACCGGAAGCTGCGTAAGCGACCTTTGAATTTGCAATTCCGGAAGTGTTGCCGTTTTCATACTGTACCAATGCCGAAAGAGCAATCTTTTCACCCGTAAACCCCCATTCATCTGCAGAAACGATTATTTTATCTATTTCGCTTGTTTCGTTTACCGTAACCGCACAACTTGCCGTCACTCTGTCTCCTTCATAAATAACAGTTATGTTGACGTTGGTTTTCCCTTGTCCGACAGCTTTCACAACACCGTCTTCAAAGGTGGCAATGCTTTCGTCATCGGAGCTGTATACTATACCTGCTATTTTTTCGGTAATCTCTGTTCCGTCGAGCATTCTTGCCACATATTCTGACGTTCCCGTCTCACCAACTTCATATACATTTTTTTCAAGATTAAGATTTAAAAACCTGAATGTATTTTCGCCGTCAAGACGTAAAGCTCGCGGGGTTAAGTACTTTGCCGCATCTTCATACGGCTGTTTAAAGACGAGAAGATGCTCGCCCGCCGTTTCAAACGTCACTGTTCCGAGCTCGTCGCTCACCTGTTTCCACGCACTGAGCGAGCTGTCGTTAAACTCAACCGTTCCAAGACGTGCATCCTTCACAAGAGCTTCCGTAACGGCTTCCGTTCCTTCTTTTACGGGAATGATATACACATCACCTGTTCCGTGACCTGTATCCGCGTATTTTGCACTCACAAGAGTTGACCAATATGTGCCTGCGGCAGGAACATTTATCCGCATGGCAAGCCATTCATCCTTACGGAGCTGAATTCTCACGCGGCTAGCATTTGTTCCCGTAAGCGACAGTGCAAGAGATGCTCTGTCCGCTGTGAGGTCTTTGGGTCCCATACCGAACCAGCTCCAGTTATCATATGTATACGCATAGGTTATTCCGCGCATATCATATGCCGTTGAACCGTAAACCGGTGTCCAGCCATTTCCGTATTCGTTAAGTACATATTCTCTTGAAACTCCGCTCGGCTTAAGTTCTTTGCCTTCAAGCGTTACTTCAATTTCACCAAACGCCGTTACTCCGTCAAGTGTTACAGATGCTGTGACTTGAGTTTTTCCACCCTCTTTGGTTGCCGTCACAAGACCTGTTTGCGCATCAATCGTACCAACGGAAAAGTCACGTATTCCGAAACGAATTTCCGCATCTGAAAGATCTGCTATGGTACCGTCCGACATCATGCCGGACAAAACCCTTGCATTTCTTCCGTCAAAACCGAGACTTACACTGATAAGAGCGGTTTTGCTTCCGCCGTCAAAAAGCAGAATCTCCGGATACTGCTCTTTACCGTCAGATTGCTCCTTCATCTTACATACAACAAGATATTTACCTTGCATTTTGAACGTGTGCTTACCAAGCGCGGTTTTTACCGCATCTTCTGTTTCGGAAAAATAATTTACTTCTCCGAGTTTGTTTTCTTCCGTTAGTGCAGCTTCAATATCCGCTGTACCGACAGGTATTATATATACTTCGCCAATTCCGCCGTCAGGCTTTTTTGCATGCTCTAAGACAACATCGCAGCTTCCGGTTACAGGAACGTTTACCTCAAGCACAAGAGCGCCCGATGCGTCCTCTTCTGCGTTTTCTAAATTATACACAGCACTGTACGCAGAATAACCAGGCTTTATTACAGACACGGGCACCGAGCAGGAAACCGAAGAGCTGCCGCGCACTGCAGTAACCGTGATTTCTGTATCACCCGCCGAAAGCGCAGTTACAACACCGTTTTCATCAACACTTGCTACCTCTTCATCTGCAATTTCATACTGTAATATGAAATCTTCTTTTTCTGCCTTCGTGCAATCGGACAGGTACACGCTGACATCAAGGTTTTCAGAGAGACCTTCTTCAACAAGGAGTTCCTTTTTCTCGGCAACAATTCCTGCTACGGCAGTTTTTTCACCGCCGTAAAAGGTGATTGATGACGGATAGAGATTATTGCTTCCTCCGTCACCTTTTCCGCTTGCACGGAGCACAAGAAGATATTTCCCGGGGCTTTTGAAGGTGATATTCCGGAAATCCGCCACCTGTCCGAGAATTTGAGCCGTGCCATAGCAATTGAAGCTACCAAGCCTGTTTTTCTTATCAAGCAGTGCTTCTGCTATATCCTTGACGTTGCCGTCAAGCAGATAAACCTCTCCACTTCCGCCGTTTGTTCCGAGCGCATAACCAAAGCGCGTTTTAAACGTTCCGGAAACCGGGACATTCAGCGTCATTACAATATACTGGTCGGTAACCGTTCCGACCTGGAGGCCATAGCTCATTTTGCGCAATGTACTTATCTTGCTGCTTATTGAATGCGGCAACCAGATATTTTTTGTTTGGTCTCCCGTTATAGAGAGAAACGGGGTCGTATCAACTATTTCGTATCCAAAATCATATTTAAGCGAATAATCCGAAAATTCAAGTTCTTCGTTGCTTACATTAACCGCGGCATCAACATCAAAAGGAGACATCCCCGGCTTTTTGACGGTCACCGTTACCGTTGCCGTACCTTCAGAAACACCCGTCACCTCACCAGCTTCACTCACAACGGCAATTTCCGGATTTTTACTGTTATATTCAAAGGTTGCATCAGATAAATCAAGCTTCTTTCCGTCGCTTAAATATCCGCTGACCGTAAGCATACAGGACTCACTTATCTTCAGAAGCTCATTTTCAGGTGTTGCCGAAACTCCCAGCGGAACAAGCTTTTCTCCGCCGGATAGCGTGAGCTCATAAATGCGAGACTGGGAATCAGCCTTACCGTCGGAGTATTTTCCGCCTTCTACATAGAAAATGAGATAATGCTCGCCTTCCGGAATATCCTTTTCTATTGCCGTTTCTATTACTCCAAGCTTATTTGCTTTGTTATTCTCAACATACAGCTTTGAAATATCAATATTCTCTGCAAGGAGCGGAAGAGATGTTACGTCCGTATCATTTGAAAGCAGTGTTGATGAATCTGCAATATATATATCGATATCTGTAGATGCGTTGGCAATCGAATGAACCTTCATAGCAAGCTTGTTGTATGTTCCGCCCGCCGGAACGTTTATCTTAATTGCCGCCCAGCTTCCGACATAGCGCATAAAAAGGCCGTAGGATGCATTCATATGCGGTCCGGAAGTTCCGGTTCTATTATCCACATTATGAACTAACTCACCTTGCCAGAAGCCGTTTGTGTGCTCGTATTTATATGCCGTGATATCCGTTCCGAGAACGGAATTGTATTTTGAACCTGTATTTTTGAATTCGTACAAAATTTTTACATCCGATAGAGCACTTTTTTCTTCAGCAAATGCCGATACAGGCAAAAGTGATATTACCATTACAAGTGCAAGGACGAACGATAATAATCTTTTCTTCATGTTGCGTTACTCCTCCTCTTTTACAATTTCCAAAGCTTTCCCACATCCGTCAAACGGCATTATATTATCCGTGAAATAAGCTCCTATGGGGTTGTTTATCTGCACAGCCGTACGCGCACGGGATACTACATTGCGCACGGAAATGTTATAAAACTCCTCAGCCCGCGGTCCGCGGCTGTTGTACGGCGTGGCATCCCCCACACGCACCGCAAAGATTCCTCGTGTCATATGCGGACTGTCCTTTGATGTATCAAAAACGCCGTCCACAAGCACGTTATAAAGCTTCCCTCCCCCGCGGCAAAGCAGACGCACATTTGAGCAAAGTGCCGAGGACACCACATTGCGGATAACAATATTACAGATATCATCAGACTCGTCCGGGCGCCGGAGTGCACTCTCAATCTTCCATGGAAGCGAGGTTACGGCAACGGTGTCATCCTCCGTAAAGCCGGTTATATTTTCAATCACTATATCACGGCAGCCGCGGCGGATGTCAATTCCGTCGGCGTTCTTTATCCTTATCGCCTCATAATTATCAAAATCGAGGCGGTGTTTTATTTCTCCGTTTTCGTCAAGATATGTATCATCCGCACAGAAATCAATGTTTGCTATATAACCGTCTCTGCAATAAACGAAGTTTAGTGCCCACCAGCGCTGATTTCTGACATGAAGCCCCGTCACCTTAAATCCGCGCACGCCGCCGAAGAGGATAATGTTGTTTACATATATTTCCGGCTTTCCGTCACGTCCGCAGTTACGCTCTGAAAGTCCGTTATATTCGCCGCCGTCGAGGAGGACATTTCCTCTGCCTTCTATAATGATATTTCTGTCGTTTTTGTCCGTGTTCCAGCAATTTTCATTTGTGAACATATTGCAGAAGGTGTTATCTGCCATACGCAGATTGCAGTTTTCAAGAACAAGATGAAAGTCCGACGGGATATTTATTGTTTTTTCTATTTCGTAATCTCCGCTTATTACCGCAAAGCCCGACGATGAATCAATCTTTGCCTGAATGATTTCTGCCCCG
>JAFQVE010000495.1 GCA_017408185.1 Oscillospiraceae bacterium
AGAGATAGCAAACGCCAGAGCAGTTTCTGCAACGCCTTCGCCTATTGCTGTTGCAGATGCCGTAAGGCGGATGTCTTCTCTTGCCATAAGTGCATCGGACATGATGGGCTTAATGGAGCCTGCAGCATGGAAAACGCCTTTAAGATTCGGACAAAGGTCGATTATTTCCTCGTCGATAGCCGGAGTACCCCATGATGTAATGATGAAATCAGAATCTTTTATGAAATCAAGTACCTCCGCACGGTTTGAAAAATCGTCAGCTCCGTTCCAGAGTGCAACATCACCGTATTTCCGGAGACGTGCGTAATACTTTTCTCCAAAAATTCTTTCCTGTCCATTTTTTCCGACAAAAATTGATATTTTCATTTTCGTTCTCTCTCCTTTTAATCTTTATACATGACGTCTGCGCCATCACCATAAGCTTTTTCAAACGCATATCCGTCAAACTTATCGTCATCAGAAAGCTCTTCAATCTTAACTTCGCGTCCGTTTTCAAAATCACGGCTGCGCTTACCGCAAAGCATAAATTCGGAAACATTGAGAATTTTCTCAACATCTGCGGTCTTTACCTTTCCCGTTTTGAGATACTCTGAAACGCGGGTAAGAAGCGCCATATAAATCTTGGATGAGTCAATCTTAAAGCAGGTTGAGCTTTTTGTAGTCATAACGGAAACGTTGAACGGACGCCAACCGGAAAGGTATGTGCAATATGTACCGATAACGCCGTTTGCAAAACGGACGTTGTAAAGCTCGCACTTACCGCCCTCACGCTCAGTTGCTCCCACAAAGCGGCAGGAAACTGCCGGAGCTCCGGCAAGCTCGGAAAGAATTTCGCCGATGTGCACGCCGTAATTAAACTCGTCAACGCCGCTTTCACCGTAAACCGCAACAACTTCGCCGCGCTCATCAACAGGCTGTGCAAGGAAATCCTGAATTTCCGCAGCGTAGCGTGCGGAGGATGAACCGATAATCTTCGCACCTCCCGCGACAAGCTCGCGGATTTTCTTTATATCCTTCACGCTTCCGACAAGCGGCTTGTCAAGAAGCACGGGCTTTCCGCGCTCAATAAACGGGAGAGCCTGCTCTACGTGCTTTTCCCAGTTACAGGACTGAACAAAGCCTACATCACATTTTTCGGCAAGCTCGGCTATAGTTTCCGCGCGCCCCTCCATATTGTATTTATCAATAATCCAGTTTACCTCATCATCACCGCGGAAACCATCGGAAAACAGCATGGAATACTGCATATCAAGCTCAGGATTCTCTGCCATTTTCTGCGCCCACGAAAACGGATGCGAGGTATCAATATTTACAAGACCTATCTTTTTCACAGCGGATACAACCTCCTTTTCTACAACAACAGTATATCGCTTTTTCACTCAGGTGTATTTACCTTTTTTCTTGTTTTTTTTACACTTATTCTACGCAGCAGAGCAGCGGCTTCCGGAAGGAAGCCGCTGCTTGTATCTTAAAGTGTTAAATTGTGCCGGTTACGGTGATTGTTACCGAACCGGGATTTGTTACCCACACGCCGGTTGTCGGGTCCTGAGTAAAGGTTGCTGCAGGAACCGTTATCTGCCCCGGAATCGTTGTGAAAAGACCGGTTGCCTCGTCGTAGGTGTAGCTTTCGGGGGTTGTCCATGTTGTGCCGTTGTACGTTACCGTAATTCCGCTAAGTGCAGGATTAAAGGTGTCGGTTATAACGACGTTATCAGTTGCATCGGCAGGAGCATTGCCTGTATTTCTTATCACAAAAGTATAAGTGATCTGACCGTTTTCAGTGACAGTTGACGGAGATAATGACTTTGTGATATCAAGACGCGGCTCGTCCTCTGCCGTAACAGTTTCGCTTGCTGTAAGGTCTGTAATTCCCGCACCGCTTACTGTTGCTGTATTCTCGACTGTTCCTCCCACTGCCGGAGGAGCAAAACCGTTTGCCTGTGCGGTATACGCAATCGTTGCAACGCTTCCCGCCGGAACGGTTATGCCGGAAACCGCAAGCGGAGGACCTGCAGTGACCGAAGGTGCCGCCTGAAGATCTCCGTTTATAAAATACTTTACTGATCCATCAACATATTCAAGAGGTGTGAGCGTAGCTCCGTTAAATTCATATGCGCCGAGATCATCCGTAACAGTAAGCCCTGTAAACGCGGTGTTCCCCGAATTTAGAATGTTGATAACATAGGTTATCTCCGAACCCTGCGAGTATTCACCAACAACTGCTGTCTTTGTCACGGAAAGCACTTCAAGAATTTCACCTGTTGTAATATTGGAATTAACCGTGCCGCCGCTGTAAGACAGGGTTGCCTGATTAAAAAATGTTGCCATAGCTCTTCTCCTTATAATTATTGGCAAGTAAAAAAGCACTGCCACATCATTATATGCAAGAAGCTGACACAATGTTTTACAGGAACACTATTCCACACACGGCGCCAAAAATGATATACCATATAGGATGCTTTTTAAATATTTTATAAAGAGCGAAAATAACGGCAAAAATTGCCAGCTTGCGTAAATCGAACAGCGTAAACACCGACGGGTTTTCGGCAAACTTTTCAAACGTAAACACCGTTACCGAAAGAACGCTGTAAGCCGCTGTGGCGATGAGTCCTGAAACAGCAGCACGGATACCGTAAAGCCCGCTTTTAACAAGACGGTTATCCTGAAAACGCGCATACGAACGGGCAATGATAAGTATTATAACAAATGACGGAAGGACGAGCGAAAGCGTCGTGAAAACACCTCCGAAAACGCCGTAATTCTCAAAGCCCACATACGTTGCCATGTTGACGCCGATAGGCCCCGGAGTGGATTCGCTGACGGCAATCATATTGTAAAAAAGCTCGGGTGATACCCAACCGCGGTCTACGATAAACTGCTGCATAATCGGTATTGCGGCAAGACCGCCTCCGATTGCGAAAAGACCTGTAAGTAAAAATGAAAGACATAATGTAAAAATATTCATTTCTTAAATATGCCTCCTTTTACCGAAATTCCCACAATGAGTGCAAATAAAATAAGCCAGATGCTGTTTACATCAAATACAACAACCGCAATGAATGCTATAACAGCAAGCGCAAGCCCTATCATATCCGTAACGGATTTTTTGCCAAGATCCCACACTGCCGAAACAAGGATTACCGCAACGGAAATATTTATTCCGGCAAGCGCTTTTTGAACATAAACAAATTCGCTGAAGTTTGAAATAAATGCCGCAATAACCGTTATTATGATAAGCGACGGAGTTATAACACCGAGCGTTGCAAGAAGAGCTCCCCAGAAGCCACGCCGGCGATATCCGATAAATGTAGCCATATTAACCGCTATTACTCCCGGAGTGGATTGCCCTATTGCGACATAATTCAGCATATCCTCGCCCGTAATCCAACCGCGGTCGGTTACAAATTCACGCTCAAGTATCGGAATCATAGCATATCCGCCGCCGAACGTAAACGCACCAACTCTGAAAAAAATCAGAAACAGCTGTAAAATATCATGTAACATACTATTTTTACATCTCCTATAGTAAAAATAAGGGCATCTGCAAAAGCAGATGCCCGGCTTATTAAATTCTATTCGTCTTCGATAAGTCCGTAACCGCCGTCGCGGCGCTTATAAACAACCGAAAAACGTTCATCGTCATTTGCGTTCTTGAAAACAAAGAACTCATGGTTTAGCAAATTCATCTGCAAAATCGCCTCCTCTGCCGTCATCGGCTTTACAGAAAAGCGCTTTGTGCGAATAATCGGAAACTCACGCTCTTCTTCAATCGGTTCATCGTCAACCGGAAGAAGATTTTCGAAAGCACCGTCACGCAAGCGGCGCTCAAGGCGGGTTTTATTTTTTCTTATCTGTCTTTCAATCGTGGTCTCCGCAATGTCAATAGCACGGAAAACATCCGTATCGCGACACGCGGCACGAAGGAGCATACCGTCACTTCTGACGGTCACCTCAAGGCACGTATGCCCGCGCTCGGTTCTTGCTGTAATTGAAGCTTCCGCATCAGAGCGGAGAAACTTATCAAGCTTTGCAAGCTTCTTCTCAGCGTATGCGCGAACATCCGGTGTAAACTCGTAATTTCTTTCAGCGTAGATATACTTCATATGTGTCGCTCCTTTCGTTTCGGTACTTATGTACCCTCTTTACTTAGAGTATAACACATATCGCTGTAAATTACAATAGCATTTTAGAAAAAATACACAAAAAATCCAAAATTCAAGGTTCAATTTTGGTTAAACTTCTAAACAATAGCAGATGCGTGGCGTGTGATATGGCACCCCATATTCACAACGCACGGAAGCCCCGCGA
>JAFQVE010000496.1 GCA_017408185.1 Oscillospiraceae bacterium
ATTCTCGCCGATGCCGTTAACGATACCTGTGTTTCGTGCAATCGCAAGCTCAGGCGCGAAGTAATCGCTCGCCGTAACGTCTGCAAAGTTCTCTGTGTTATCACTTGCGAGGTTAAACGCACGGACGAGAAGCAATGCAAAGTCTGCGCGGGTGATGTTTGCGGCGGGAGAAAATGTACTTGCAGATGTACCCTTGATTATACCGTCACTTGCAAGAGCGTTTATTGCATCCGTCGCCCATGCGTGGTTGCCTAAATCCGTAAATTGCGGAGCAGCACCATTTCCCACCTCATCCGCCTCGTCTCCGCTCGGCACCTTCTCCTCGAGGAGAAGGCTTTCGTCTTTGTCCTTTTCATCGGATGTGTCGGTTTTGCCGGTGTTTGTTTCATCATCCGACTTATCGGTCGGTGCGGCACCGCCTCCACCGCCTCCGCCACCACCGCCTCCGGCGGAACCGGTGTTTTCTGTGGCAGAACTATCCGGAGTTGTATCTGTAGTTCCCTGTCCGGAGGACCCGGTGGTTGAACCGTATACCGTTACGACAAAATGGATTGTTGCTTTTCTTCCGTATTCGTCCGTTGCCGTGAGGGATACGTGGTTATCTCCTATCTGGGATGAATCAGGCTTCCACGTAAACGTATTGGTATCGCTGTTAAAGCTTGCGCCTCGCGGCATATCCTCGCCGGTAACCGTCGCTTTATTGCCATTAGCATCCTGCACCGTTATCACCTGCTCATAGCGCGAGCCTGCCGATACCGTTCCATCCGTATATGCACCAAACGTCGGCAGACTTGCTTCTTCAAAGCTTAACGGTATCACGCAATCGTTGCGGCGGTCGATATTATAAACAAATCCGCCGTTAAGATCATCCGCAACCTTATACTTACGGATAAGCGTTGCTGTTCCAATGTCAAGCACAAGCTCTCCCGTATCGGTGTCAAGCTTTGCGCTCTCAATCTTATACGAGCCGTTTCTCTGTCCGTTGTTTTCAATAAACACATACCTGTTTGCAAGCTCCGATAAGATTTCTTCATCAACCGCTGCTGACGGCTTCATACGTATTTCATTTTCAAACGCAAGGTCCTCGGTGAAGCCTGAAACCCTACCCTTTATTGAAACCGTTTTTTCCGTGTTCTCACCGATTATATCTCCGTCGCAAACATATTTGTATATATTCACGCCGTTCTTTACCCTGTAAACACCGACAAAGCCGCGGAAGTCTATCGTCTGTCCGTTATCCTCAACAGTGTAGGTCACCTCGTTGCTTGTTGCATAGAAAACATAGTCAACCGTTCCATCCTTGTGCGTAACCTTAACTGCGCGGTGCGTATCTCTCGCCGTTTCGGTGCCTTCCTTTATACTGAGCGCAAGCTCCTGCGCGCCGCTGAGCGTGCGGCTGTCACGGTACGGCTCAAGAACAGTGGTGAACATAGTGTCAAGATTTTCACCCGTGCGGTTTACAAGCAGATAACGAAGGCTTGGAATTGCTTTGTTTTCAGCCTTCTGCGGCGGATATCCGTCGGCTGTGGAAACCGTTGTTCCCTCTCCCACGGAAAGCATTGTCGCACGGAGATGCAAGTCTCCGGCTTTGCCACCAAGTGCCTTTTTGAAGTCCTTTATCTTGAAGTCTACCTCAAACTGTTCGGACTGCGAGTTGTCACGATCCACGTTTTCAAGCCATGTATAGCCGCGCGGGAAAATTGTGTCGTATTCCCACGCATCCGGTGAGTTCGGGTCAGCGCCGAATTCCGCTTCGAGAACAACTTCGTTTTCAGCAAGCACAGCATTCTCGGTATACGCACGCACCTTTCCGGTCTTCTCGTTCTTTATGTACTTTGCATCAATTCCAGCATAGGTACCCTTATAGTTTCCATTTTCATCCGTCTGCGACACAAGATCAAGACCCTCGGTATCGCATATTTCATCAGATAGCGCATGCAGGCTGTAGAGATGGTCATCTCCGCCCTTTACTCTGAAGAAGTCCACTCCGTAAAAGCTGTTATCGTCTATCTTTACCATAACAACCGAGCGGCGGTAGATATCCGTCTGCGGATAGACGGATTTCGCGTCCACATCCATAAGCTGAACCATCTCGGAATCATCAAAGTGGAGCGATTTACCGCGGACATCGCTTGTCTTCTGCCAATCTCCATCCACCGTAACGGTGTTGTGTGCAAGCGTGTTGCTTACCCACTGAAGACGGTTGGGCTGCTTCTGCGTTTCCTCAGGATAGCCGAGCTCGGGCATAAAGTTTAAGCCAAACGCATCCATACCGAGATTAAGGCTGTCTCTATGCCCATGACCTCCGTTATATCCGAAATACATCCAGAAGCCGTGACGGTTATCAAACTGTGTCGGCGATGTCACATCGGAGAATTCAACGCCGTCACGCAATGCCGCAAAGCCGAAGCCCGTAAGCATTTCTGCCGGAGGATTGAGCGTTCCCTTTTCTTCTATTATCTTTTTAATTTCTTCCTGAATGCCCTCCGGATTTTTGACGAAAATACCTTCGTTGAGTCCATCCGTTGTGTTTCCGTTGCGCATATAGATATACTGCGCAAGAGTCTTCTTTGTGCGCTCATCACGAAGCTTGCGATATCCTTTTATCGCATTCTCCGTTTCAAGCCAGAAGCTTCTTTCCGCGGTGGACTGGCTGTCACCTATCTCGGGAGTATAGGATGCCATTACCATCGGAGCATACGGATAGAACATTCTCACGAATTTCGGATTGTTGTAAAGACTTGCGTTTGCAAAAGCATCCGGGTCATAGTCATCAAGAGCGTCCTGAATACCAAGCAAAGTAACCATCCAGTCGGTGTTATAATCCGATGCCTCGTTACCCTCGCCGTCATGGTCTACCTGATTTACAAGCTGATCAAGAATTCCTCCGCCCGGGGAATAGTCGCCCTTGTTTGTAAATCCCGGCGCCATGAGATAATCAAGCCAGTATTTTGTTTCGGGCATTGAGTCCAGAACAACCGCGCCGTATGCGTTTGGTACCTGTGGGTAACCGAAGTTTCCCGAAACCTGATTTCTTCTTATAGCCTCAAGACCTTCACGGATAAGCCCATCCTCAATGTTTGTGCGGATCTGAGACGGCGTGTTTTTTGCATGGCGCATTTTAATGGTTTCTGCCTTGCTTCTGATATAGGCAAGCACCTCGGGATCATCATACATATCAAATACAGCGTCATAAGACTGTATGTATGTACCTAAAGCGCCGGTTTCCCATATACGGCCTATGGTCTTTCCCTTCATCGTTCCGCCGTCGGAATTCTGAATGTTTTCGCCGTAGATCGAAAGATCATAACCGGGATAGAAATCTGCAAGTCTGTCGAGCAGAACAGCTGCAACACGTCCGTATTTTTTATCTCCCGTATACACATATGCAAGTGCCGTTTCTCTTATTGCGATATACACCTGTCCAACCGAGAATCCACCCGAAGCACTGCGAAACAGACCCCAATGCAGATAGTATGCGATGAAATTGTACCGCTCCGGTATCCCGTTATCGAGAACCTTTCCCGTAACATAGCCGAGACCGTCATCTGCGCCCCAGCCCAGCGGATCCTCGCCGGGATTAAGCTTTACGGGGCACTCCGGATCGGTGCCGACCTCGGGATACAGCTCGTTTCCGAGATATCCGTATTTTCTCACTGCCTCAGACTTGTGATTTGCAAAGAAACCGCTGTCTATAAGCTCTTGGTTTTTTTCGCGTGCCCGCTCTGCGCTGTATTCGCCATATTCATTAAGCCCAAGCTTATAAAGCTTTTCAAAATCATTTGACGGGAACAAACGCTTACAATCCGGACACTGAATTTTCCACGGACGGGTTAACGAGTCAATTCTGTACGAATAATTCCCGTAGTCCTGGCGCAAATTCTTGCCGCAATACTTACAGATATATGCTTCCGGGTCACCCTTTACCGCTATAACGAATGCACGCGGAATCCCCTCTGATGGTATCATATCGTAGAGCTTATCTAACTGATCTACATATGCATCCGCTTTTGTCGTTGTTTTTTCAACGATTTTTTCTGCCCAGTCATACTTTTTTCCGTTTTCGCGGGCAGCCTCGCGCTCTTCTTCAGTGTAGAGAGTAAACCGCGCTTTGCCGCGTGCTACTGTAAGTGTTTTTTTCGCACTCCACTTACTCTTATTAAACTCAAACGAAACAGAAAATTCCGCTTCACCCTCTGCCTTGGGATATATTGTTCCGTTCTCATCAATATCGGCGCGCTCGGGGTTGTGTGCCGTGTATGTGATTTCAGTATCACCAAGATCAATTTCTCTGCCCTTATTCGTTGTTGCCGTGATATAGAGCGGAACGGTGTCGTTCGGATCATCGGTAAGACGGATATGCTCGCTTCCGCCGGCAGTTATCTCGATATCCTTTATGACCTCATCGGCAACCTTAATCGTCTTTGAGCCGTATACCGTTTTGCCGAGGAAGGTTGTTGCCACCTTGATTACAGCGAGACCCGAGCTCTTTGCAACAAGGACGCCGTCTTCAACATCGGCCACATCCGGATTTTCGGAGCTGTATACGTTTTCAGCAATTCCGTCACCCAGAACACGTCCGCCCTCGAGCATATTTTTTGCCCCCGGCGTCACGCGCTGACCTATATACATTTCATCGGGAACACCCGTAATCTCGGTGCTTCCGATATCCTCGTTTGTAACTTCTATCGGCACAATCTTTTCAACGGTGTTTTCTCTTACCTTCGCAGAAAGCGTGAGCTTTGCTTTGCCTGTATTCTTCGCGGTGATTTTATACGTAACCTTTCCGGAAGAACCCGGCTCATACCCTTTAATATCCGAGATTTCAATAACATCGGCGTTATCTGAGGAGACGGTCAGCGTATTTGCAGTATCTAAGCTTCCGTCAGCGTTTACGCCAATATGGAAGTCAGACTCATCAGTCATTTTAATTGCCGCTTCAATGTCATATTTCTCGCCTACCACAAGATTCTGCGGAACCTCCGGGGTACTCTCGATATGAGAGGCTACCGGCTCCTTACTTTCCGGAACAAATGAAAGCGATTGCAGAAGAAGATACGGTGTGGAATAATTTGTTCCTCTTACGCAGAAGGTTATTTTATTTTTACCTGCCTTATAGTATGCAGTGTTCAGGCGTTTTTCGGGACCGGCTTTTCCATCCTTTGCCGCATCCTGTGTCGGATAATAGAAATTGTAGTCTCCAAGATACGATCCATTACCGAAAACAGAGAACTGCCCTCCGGCGTAGGTTTGTCCGCCTGTCAGATACGCACTGTACCATCCGGCAACAGGAAAGTCTACAGCTATTGTCACTTTCTTTCCCGAAACATCGCTTTCAGGCCAGAAGCCTCCGGTTGCTGAAGTCGCAATATGCAGGCGGTCGATACCGTCAGGCCATGTTGTAAACTTTCTCCATGATGAAAGACTACTTTCATCTGTCACTATTTCGTAACCGGGTGTGGAGGTTG
>JAFQVE010000497.1 GCA_017408185.1 Oscillospiraceae bacterium
ATTCTTATCGCTGATGTAGGATTTGTAATCATCATTTTCATTGTTGCTGCCGCGCTTCCAGCCGACAAACTTATACCCCGGAATTTCCGGCGCGGTTGCAGATATTGCACTTCCGCGTGGCGCGGAGATGACTTCATTTGTGTTTTCAGTGCCGGCTACGGTCACTTTAACGTCATAGTTGTCAACATTGGTAGTTGCGGAGAAAACTGCGGTGGGTTCAATGCCCTTTACTCCGGAGAGGGTGATGGATTTTATACGAGCATGCACATTATCTGTTTTGCAATCAATTTTTAGAATCAGACAATATTCTCCTGAACTCAAGAATTTTTTATCAAAAGAAGCATCAACTGAAGTTTCTGATTGTATGTCGCAATTATTTATAATCGGTGTAAAAACATCAAGGTCAGAGCTATCAGTCTCACCTTCTTCAGCATCCTTGACTTTTGTTGTCGCTTTCTTTTCTAATAATGCTTTAAGATTCTCATCCTTCATGTCAACAATAAACACATCGAGTTTGTTTGTATTGCTGCTTGTTGAATATGGTTTTATTGTCATTGAAGAATAATACCCGCTCACCGGCACCTGAATTTTTATCGCAATCCAACTATTTACATTTTCAGCACCAACCTTATTCTCGGTACCGTTTCTTACAAAAACACCATAGCTGGAACTCAAGGCAATATCAGTTGTACTCGCATTATATCGATTGGCATATTCCCAACTGTTGCCAGTGATGGCATATGTATATTTTGTTATATCCGTCGCTACATCAGCATTGTAGTTTCCGGCAAAATCATACGTCACCGAAACCGTATCGTCTGCTGTTTCCGATGCAAACACCGTTGGCAAAAGCGACAACGCCATTGCGAGAACTAATGCGATTGATAATAAGCTTTTGATTTTTTTCATTTTCTTTTTACCTCCAAAATTTTTCTTTACTTCACAGTCAATCTGTGATAGTATCTTAATTATAAAGTAACTTTTAGCAGAAATATATACATAAAAATGTACTAAATTGGTACATTTATGACAAGGAGGCGGTTTTAAATGTATAAATTTGCCAGCGCAAACATTCCGGAGGTTTTGAAAATAGACTCCGTTATATCGGCGTTCCGTACAACGCGCAACAATGATAACGACAGCGGAGACGGCGAAGTACACGGCTTTTGGGAGTTCGTTTACGTTGAAAAAGGCGAAATCAACATGCTTGTTGATGATGAGATTTATCATCTCCTTCCCGGTCAGCTTATCCTTTTTCCCCCGCATTCCTTTCACAGCATTGCCACTTCCCACGAGGCTGTTATCAATGTTGTGTGCTTTTCTACGGAGTCTCCGTTCATGCAGCGCTTTAAAAACAACATTATCACACTTAATGACCGCCAGGCAGAGGACATTTTGCACATAACTGCGCTCGGAAAGCATATTTTTACCACGCCGCCGAGAAGCGTTTATGACCGCGGCACTCTCCCGCGAGAAGACATTAAGGACTACGAGCTTCAGCGACTTGCAAACCTTATTGAGCTTTTTCTCTTTGACCTATACGAAAGCTCAACCGAAGCATCTGCCACAGTGCCAGCAAGCTCGATAAACATAGCAAACTATCACAGCGACCAGCTTCACCGCCTTACAGATTTTCTGAGAGCGAACCTTGAACGCAATCTTACTCTCGAGGAAATAAGCACCGGACTTCAGCTAAGCATTCCTAACCTTCACCGCCTATGCAAAAAACAATGCGGTTGCGGACCGATTGCGTATTTCATTGCACTTAAGATAGGTGAAGCGAAAAAGATGATGCGCAAAACTTCACTTAATTTTACGCAGATTTCAGAAAAGCTCGGTTTTTCATCGGTGAACTATTTTTCAAAGCTTTTTAAAAAGAAAACAGGCATGACGCCGTCAGAATACGCCAAGTCGTTTTATCACAAGTAGCCACACCTTAAAACGTGCATAAAAAGAGACCGCAGACAAAGTCAATGAGTTGACATTATCTGCGGTCATTTTGTATGCTATTATCTTAACGTAAGGACGTCTCCCACGGTATCTGCCGTGACCTCGTATGTACGTCCGTCGATGATCTTAACGCGCGGGTCGCCCGAGATAAACGGAAGCGTTCCGCGCTCAACAAGCTCAACGCGAAGCGTATACGGCTTCTGCATTGTATACGGCGGTATTTCACGGAAGCGGCGTATCGCCTCTTTTGTGCACTCAGCTATCTTTGCGTGTGCCTTTTTCTTCGGAAGAAGCATTGCGCCGTTCCATGTCATTCCTCGCTTTACTTCACAGGTGACGGTTTCCGGAAGGAAGCTTTTTACCTCTGCGCACAGCTTGTCGTCGCCCGATACCATGATGACAGGCTTTCCCATATCACCTACTGCAAGAGCGTCGAGCTTTGCCTCACCGGCTTTTTCCCCGTTGAGCCAATAGTTCTGGATTGTTTTGGAATTGAATGTATGCTCAAGCGTTGCGCCGCGAGTCCCCGCCATAGCGTGATACCCGAGAAGGATTACGGCATCGCAGTCTTCAAGACCGATATAGCGCTCCTCTCCCATATATCCGCAGATGTAGTAATCCGCGTTTTCGGAAAGACGCTCGTAAATAACAGTCCTGCTTGTTCCGTGGCAATCGCGCACGTATATTTTGTCCACTCCCGCTTCCTTCGCCGCATCAACGCAGGCATTTATATCCTCCGTCATCATAACTCTGCCTTCCTGAATTTTCACGGAATCCTCGGTAATCTGGTCACGCGAGAAAATACCGCTGATTCCTTCAAGGTCAACCATTATGTATAAGTTCATAAAAATCACCTCTGCATATGTATTATCGGTTATATTATTACATACTGCTTTTTCGATGTCAATGTCTTTTTCAGTCAAAATTTTGCACTTTTGTGACGGAGACTTCTATAAAACGAAGGAAGCAAAAACTGCTTCCTTCGCCACAATCATTATTCCATTAATCTTCTTCCATATATGCCTTACGCTCGTCGATAATCTTCTGCTGGATATTAAACGGAGCGTCTTCATATCTCTCAAAGTTAAACTCAAACGAGCCTCTTCCCTGAGTCATGGAGCGAAGGTCGATTGTGTATGTGTTCATCTCA
>JAFQVE010000498.1 GCA_017408185.1 Oscillospiraceae bacterium
GCAGGAAACGATTCCGTCGGAGATTACGCGAACCTTGACGGCGAATTTATGACCGCCGAAAACAGTCTCGCAGATAACGCAGAGCTCGCCGTCAACCGCTTTTGCGGAGATTGTCTTCTCGCGCTCGAAATAAACTGATGCATTAAGTGGTGCTTCTGTCGACTCGACTCTGTAGACGATGACATCGTCGGGATGCGATGCAAAGCATTCGCGCGTGTAGTGTGAGCCGTCCTTGTCGTATTCAACCTTTGCGATACCGCGCATAAGGTCGAGCTCGTTTGTGTAATTCCTGCATCTCTTCGTATCGTGAAGAGCAACCTTGAGGATTCCTGCGCTTTCATATGAGCGGATGCGCGAATGGCAATCACCGAAAATTTCCTTTGCGAGCTTGTCCCCCTCGGCTTCTTTGCCGTCGATAAAAAGCTGACGGATTTTTGAGAGCTTGTCTGCCATATTTGGATTCGGGATGCCCTTGCCCTGCGATGACCAGACGGTTTCTTCGTTTAAATAAAGAACCTCTTCGTCAACATATCCCATAATGGTTGCCCCCATTCTGCCGTTGCCGACGGGATAGCTGTCTTCCCATACAACGGACGGGGTGTTGTTATATATTCTGTATTCGTGCATAGTGAGTTCACCTCAATATAAAATTATATATAAATGATATATCGCACGGAGAAAAAAGTCAATCTTTCGGAATAGACAAAAAACACCTTTTTCTGGACAAAAAGGTGTTTTCAAATTTTTGTTTTTTTGTATTCGCTCGGGGTTATACCGAGCGTGTCGAAAAAGATCCGATTGAAGTTACGGATGCTTCCGAAGCCGCTCAGATATGCCGCTTCCGTTATGGATATGTCGCAGTCGTGGAGAAGATGAACTGCCTTTTCAAGCCGCAGGTTATTGACAAAATCGGTGAATGTAATTCCGGTGTATTCCCGCAGTATTTCGCTTATGGCGGCGGAGCTTATCCCGAGCGCCTGAGAGACGGACGAGAGAGTTATCTTCTCGGTGATGTTTTCGTGAATATGGTCGACAATGCGACGGACGGAAAGTGCGTGCTTGTTGTTGTGAAGCGGTGTCGGGCTTGCGGATTTGAGATATTCGCAGACGAGCGGGAAAAAGATGCTTTTTGCGTTGAATTCGTCCGGTGTCTTTTCTGCGTTCGGTGTTGCATATGAAAGAAAGGCACAAAGCTCTTCGGAAAGCGCAAATTTGCCTGATTTTGCGTCGCTTCCGCCGTGGCGGTTATAGAAATCCTCGACGAGAGAAAACGAGAACATATAGACTCTGCCCTCGCTGTCATCCATCGGTGAGAATGCGTGTGTCTCATAGGGAAGGATGAAGACAGCTTCGCCTTTGAATACTTCAATTGTTGTATCGCCAACGGTAACATCAATTCTGCCGTGTGTGACAACGATTATCTCAAGCTCTGAATTTATGTGCGGACGGCAGAGTAGACCGAAAGGACCGCGGAACATAATATGCTTCTTGATTTCAGGCAAAGTCTTCACCTCCTGACTTAAATGCACGATTGCTAAAATTATATATGATTTGTCTTGAATTGTAAAGGACAAATGCTGTATAATTCAGGACAGAAAAGAGGTTTTTATATGTATCTCATGCTTATTTTATACTGTGTTCTGAATGTCGGCGGAACAGTGCTTATGAAGGTCTTTCAGAAGTCGACGTCCGCAGGACTTTTTTATCTTATTATGTATAACATAATCAACGGGCTTTTTGCCTGCGCATTCTTCTTCGTGTCGGCAGGCTTTAAAATAAGCTTGAATCTTCCGACTGTGGTTTATGCCGTTGTTTATGCCCTCGTGATATGCATAAATCTTTCTGCGCAGATACTTGCGTTTTCAAAGGTTTCCGTTTCGGTGGTTACCATTGTTTCGATGGCAGGCGGAATTCTTTTTCCGTCAATATTCGGAATAATATGGTTTAGTGAAGCGATAACCTGGAGACTCGTTCTTTCAACGGTTCTGATAATTGCCGCATCCGTTCTCCCGTTTGTTTCGGATAAGCAGGAAAAGGCGGAGAAAAAGAGCTTTTCCTTTGCATCCGTGCTGATCTGCCTTCTGATGTCGGTTCTTGCCGGCGTCTCGACGATTCTCATAAAGCTCTATGCCGTTGATAAGTCGGTCTGCGATTCAACCTCAATGTTCTTTCTGACAAATGTCGCAATCGTTGCAATATGCTTTGTTGCACTTGTGATATATATGATAAAAAATCGAGAGCAATCCGTAAAATCAATCGTCTGTGCGTTTTCGCCCTTGCAGCTTTTAACCATCGTTTCAAAAACGGCGGTAGTTAACCTCGCATCAATCGCACAGGTAAAGGTGCTTGCGGAAATGTCGGCATCAACCTTCTCTGTTCTCGGCTCGTCAATATGCCTTGTCGGAACCGGTGTTGCATCTTGGCTCATCTTCCGCGAAAAGCAAACGAAAGGAACAGTCCTCGCACTCCTCTCTGCCATCGCTGCAATTATTGTCAATCCATAGAAATACAGTGAAATGCCCATCTGCTTTTCGGCAGATGGGCGTTTGGCTATTTTAGGAATTTTCGTAGTTCGTTTATTTCATTTACAATCTTTTCGAGTCTCGTTGAAAGATCCTTATTGTTTTTTATGTTTATGGATGAATAGCCGACGAGATAATCAATGCTCACTCCAAAAAAATTCGCAAGCTTGATAAGCGACGTACTGTCAGGATTTGTTTTGCCGGTTTCGTAGTTGGAGAGTGTCTTCTGGTCGATGCCGGTTGCGTTTGCAACATCCACCTGACGTAAATCCATATCCTCGCGAAGGTCTCTGATTCTGTTCCTGAAATTATTCATACTAAAATCATTCCCTTTTTGTGTTTATTATACTATTTTATTTCTAAATATTTCTTGACACAGTAAAAATATTCCTATATAATATTTTCTGCAGTAAAATATGACTACGGAAGGGAAGGGGGATTATTATGAAAAAAACGATTGCTGTTTTGATGACAATGCTTTTGCTGTGCGTTTCGCTTTTACTTATGGGAACATCTGCTAAAGAAGACTTTTCAGACGTATCCGCTTCAGACTGGTTCTACAAAGATGTGAAATATGTGCAGGAAAACGGACTGATGAACGGCACAAGCGGCACGGAGTTCTCCCCGGACGGGCTGACAACCCGCGGGATGATTGTAACAGTGCTGTGGCGGCTTGAGGGCGAGCCGGATGCGCGAGAAAACTCGTTTAAGGATGTTGGGGCTAATGCCTATTACTGCAAGGCTGTTTCATGGGCATCCGAAAACAAAATTGTAACCGGATACGACGAAAAGCATTTTGTGCCGGACAACGCGGCAACGCGTGAGCAGATAGCCACAATAATGCACCGCTATTCGGTGTATAAAAATTACGGCTTGTCAAAGCAGAGCCTGCCGGACAGCTACAGCGACAAAGACCAAATAAGCGCCTATGCGGTCGAAAGCTTTGAATGGGCGTACGCAAACGGTATAATTTCGGGAACGTCCGACAAAACACTGTCGCCGAAGGATTACGTGAAAAGGTGTCAGGTTGCGGCGATTCTGAAGCGGCTGTGTACCGGTATCGGAGCAAAGGAAGCCGATGGCTCCGGCACCTCGCAGGAAAGTCAAAGCGGCGGCAGCGCTGTGACTAACCCGAGTGGCAGCTCGGGGGCGACAGGCGGAAACGCAGCTCCGCCGCAGAGCGCTGTAAGCACCGGACAGAGCGCAGGCGTTCCGACAATATCCGTGAAGGATGTATATGCTACTCCCGGCGACGAGGTTTCCGTTGCTGTCGAGGTTAAAAACAACCCCGGCATTCTCGGAATGGCGCTTACGGTGTACTATGATGAAGAAAAGTGCACATTGCAGAGTGTGAAAAACGGCAAGGCGCTCAGCGGAGCTCTCGATTTAACTCCGTCGAAGAGCCTGGGCAACGGTGCGCGCTTTGTCTGGGACGGCATCGAGATAACGGACGAGGATGTCAGAGACGGAGAAATTCTTATTATGAATTTCAAGGTCAAGGACAATGCGCCCGACGGCGGTTGTCCGATAACGCTGAAATACTTCGACGGCGATATTTTGAACAACGACCTCGAAGAGATTTATCTGCGCACGGAAAACGGAAATATTATAATAAAATCTGAATAAGAAAGGAATAGGTAAAATGGGATTCAAGAAAAGTATAGCGCTTTTGCTGTCACTTGTTATGATGCTCACCTTTGCGGCACCAATTGTATCGGCGGCTGATACTGCAAGTTCAACGCCGACCGTTTCGGTGCAGTCTGTAACCGATATTGCGGGCGCTACCGTAAACGTTGCGGTTACCATTACAAATAACCCGGGAATTCTCGGTGCAACCTTGCAGTTTGAGTTCAACGAAGGTCTTACGCTTGTGAGCGCGGAATCAGGCGAAGCTTTTTCTGCTCTTACGATGACAAAGCCCGGTAAGTTTACATCACCGTGTAAATTTGTTTGGGATGGTCAGGAAATAAGTGACGCAGACATTAAGGACGGCACGATTCTTACCCTACAGTTCAGGATTGACGAAAACGCCGAGGCAGGCGATGAATATGCAATCAACGTTTCATACGATGACGGTGATATTCTTGACGCAAATCTTTTGCCGGTTGATGTCACTATGGTCAGCGGTGTCGTAAACGTTGTGGACTACACTCCCGGAGACCTGAACGGAGATATGAAGGTAAATTCCGGCGACATTATCCTGCTCAGACGTCATGTTGCAGGCGGATATGAGCAGACAATCAACGAGGCCGCGGGCGACGTAAACAGTGACGGAAAGCATAATTCGGGCGACATTATTCTTGTTCGCCGCTATGTTGCGGGAGGCTACGGCGTTGAGCTCAAGCCATCGGTTCCACAGTGCAGTCATACAATGGTAGCTATTGAATATAAAGCTCCCACCTGCGAAGAAGTGGGGAATATTGCATACTGGTACTGCACAAGCTGCAATAAATATTTCGGAGATTCCACAGGAAACACATCAATCAAGCAGGAGGACACGGTCATCGCCGCAACAGGACATACGGTTGTAACTGATTCGGCTGTTGAACCGACATACGAGAGTGAGGGCTTGACCGAAGGCAGCCATTGCTCGGTTTGCGAAACGGTTATTGTGGCGCAGATTACAGTGCCTATGCTTAAAAAGGATGAATATAGTATTACATATGAAATTGCAAACGGTGAGGACTATATCGGGTCGGCGGCTGTTTACAATCCGAATCCGGCTACCTATGCAACGCAGGACGGCTTGGAGCTTCAGGATTTGACAGTTCCGGGATATTACTTCCTCGGTTGGTACACCTCCGCAGTCGGAGGAACGCAGGTCACGGAGTATCCGGTCGGCACAACAGGAAATAAGAAGGTCTATGCACAGTGGCAGCCACAGGAATATACCGTTCAGTTTGCCTGCGATATGGCTCCGCAGGATAATAAGACGTATACAACTAATATGGGGGTAGCACTTCCGAAGCCTACTATGGACAAATATGAGTTCCTCGGCTGGTCGGATAAGGAAGGAACCTTCTGGAAGGATGAGC
>JAFQVE010000499.1 GCA_017408185.1 Oscillospiraceae bacterium
ATATATATGGCAAAATCCCGAAACCGGATACCGTGAGGTAAAAGCTTCGGCATACTTAGAGAATGCTTTTGAAGAGCTTGGATATTCCCTGCACCGCGCAAACGATATTCCCGGCTTTTATACGGTGCTTGACACCGGACGTCCGGGACCTGAAATTCTTATTTTCGGGGAAATGGATGCACTTATCTGCCCCGGCCATAATGAGGCAAACGAGAACGGCGTTGTTCACTGTTGTGGGCACAATGCGCAGTGCGCCGCGCTTCTCGGCATCGCGGCGGCGCTCTGTGAGCCGGGGGTTACCGACAGGCTTTGCGGGCGCATACGTTTATGTGCAGTACCGGCAGAGGAGCTTATTGAGCGCGATTTTCGCTCAGAGCTTATCAGGCGCGGAGTGATTACTCACATGGGCGGAAAGCCGGAGTTTTTGCACCGCGGATATTTCGACGGCGTTGATATGGCGTTTATGGTTCACATAACATCAGATAAACGCGCATCAATCACCCCCGGTTCCGTCGGCTTCATTACGCAAAAGATTACATATCGCGGTGTCTCCGCACACGCGGGAGGCGCGCCGTGGAACGGAGTGAATTCGCTGTATGCCGCAAACCTTGGTTTGAATGCGATAAATGCGGTACGCGAAACCTTTCGCGAAGAAGACGTAATACGCGTCCATCCGATAATCACGAACGGAGGAAATGCTGTAAACGCAATTCCGGATAAGGTCGTTATTGAAAGCTCAGTGCGCGGCGCATCCTTCGACGGAATTGACAATGCGAACAAAAAAGTAAACCGCGCACTTATCGGCGCGGCACTCTCCCTCGGTGCGAATATTGAGATTGAAAATACCCCGGGGTATGCTCCACTTCTGACCGCCGACGGTATGGCGGATATTGCGGAGAAAGCTGCAGAAGGGCTGGGGTTTGAATTTTACAGAGACGAAAGCTTCTGCACAGCAAGCTCGGACCTTGGCGACCTTTCGTGCCTTATGCCGGTTATGGAGCCGTCAATTCCCGGTGCATCAGGGCTTCTGCACGGCACGAATTTTGAAATATCTGACAAGGAGACCGCGTGCATCGGTTCGGCAAAATGGCAGATGCAGATGTTGGCGTTACTTCTCGAAAACAACGCTGCGCGAGCTACTGAAATTATAAATGCTTTCAAGCCGCGTTTTTCTTCCAAAGAAGAATATTTTGAGTATCTCGAGCGCTTTAACTGCTCAGGGAAACGCATTAAATACACAAATAACAATGTGGAGGTCATACTATGATAAAAGCAGGTTTGTGTTCGGTTTGCTTTAAGCCAAAAGCACCGGAAGAAGTTATTGAGCTTGCAAAAAAAGTCGGACTTTCAGCAATTGAATGGATTGGCAGTGTCCATGTTCCGGCAGGTGACGTCAGAACAGCTGAAGAAGTCGGAAAAATGGCACGTGATGCCGGGCTTATCTCCACCTACGGGTCAATCTTTCATCTCGGAACAGGCGAAGATATTACCCCGCATCTCAGCTCTGCCGCAGCTCTCGGTGCGCGGGATATGCGCATCTGGGCAGGTAATGGCAAGCCGTCGTGTGATATGACGTCGGAGGAACGCCGCGCGTTTGTCGAAGAAGCAAAGGATGCAAGCCGCCGCGCCGCAGAGCTTGGCATAAAATTGTCCGTTGAGTGCCACGACGGCGGACTTACGGACTGCGCAGAAAGCCAGCTTCGCTTTCTGCGCGAGGTTGATGAAGAAAATTTCTGTACATATTGGCAGGAGATTTTAAATCTTCCTGAAAGCGCACATCTGCCGTCTCTTTCTGCAGTACACACCTCAGGCAAGCTCACAAACATTCACGTTTATCAGTACCGCGTTTTTGATGGCGGACGCGAAATGCTCCCGCTCTCCGACGGCTTTGAAAAGTGGAGAGAACGATTTGATATATTAAAAGGTGATGACACTGAACATCTTGCGTTGATTGAATATGTGCGGAACTACACCGAAGATATCCTTGCAGAAGATGCAAAAACGCTCTGTGCTCTTATAAAAGCATCGAGCGTAATATCTTGAAAGGTGCTATCGCATCAGGCGAAAAAGTATTCAGGCATAAAATTACATCCCGTGTGCGAAAAATCACGCACACGGGATGATTGTTTTTCTTACCTATTAAAAGAACTTGTCGTGGACTGCGCGCATTGCACGCTCGGAATCGTCCTTTGCAATGAGAACGGAAACCTTGATTTCGCTTGTGGAAATCATATCAATGTTTACGTTTGCAGCAGCAAGTGCCTCAAACATCATTGCGGCAACGCCGGGGTTATTTACCATACCTGCGCCGACGATAGAGAGCTTGCAGAGGTCTTCGCGAACCTTGATATCCTCAAAGCCGATGCTTGCCTTGTTCTCTTCGAGAACCTTCTTTGCGAGCTCGATTGAAGAGCTGGGAACGGTGAAAGCGATATCCTTTGCATCGTTTCTGCCGGTTGACTGAAGGATGATATCAACATTTACGCCCTTGTTTGCAAGCGTAGAAAATACCTTATAAGCGATGCCCGGAGCATCTGCCATATTTACGAGAGAGATCTGCGCTACATCCATATCACGTGCAACGCCGCTAACATTCATTTTTTCCACTTTGTGTGCCTCCTTAATTTTTGTGCCCGGATTGCGGGTAAAGCTGGAGATAACCTCCATATCAACATTGAAGCGCTTGCCCATCTCAACAGAGCGGTTGTGAAGAACCTGTGCACCGAGGGATGCAAGCTCAAGCATTTCGTCATAAGTAATTTCATCAAGCTTCTTTGCCGTTGGGATTTTTCTCGGGTCTGCAGTGTAAACACCGTCAACGTCAGTGTAAATCTGACAGAGGTCTGCACCCAGTGCTGCAGCAAGCGCAACAGCCGTTGTATCCGAGCCACCGCGACCAAGGGTTGTTATGTCGTCAAAGCGGTTGATACCCTGGAAGCCTGCAACAATAACGATGCGGCGTTTGGATATCTCAAGCTTTAAGCGCTCGGTATCAATTTTCTTGATGCGTGCCGCGCCGTAGTTCATACCCGTATGGATACCTGCCTGCCAGCCGGTGAGGGAGATAACGGGGTATCCAAGCTTTTCGATTGCCATTGCAAGCAGGGAAATTGAAATCTGCTCGCCGTTTGCAAGAAGAACATCCATCTCACGCTTTGACGGATTGGGATTTATCTCTCTTGCCTTTTCGATGAGGTCGTCCGTCGTATCGCCCTGAGCCGAGACGACAACAACAACATCATCTCCGCGCGCATATGTGCTTGTTACGATATCCGCAACATTAAACAAGCGCTCGGTATCAGCGACCGATGAGCCGCCGAATTTCTGTACTATAAGACTCATTTATACCTCTTCCTTTCAGGATTTCTTTTATATTATATTAATACAACACGCGCATACGTGACAAAACTTCGCTTCTTTCGGAAAGCGCGGCAAGCTTTCTTTCAAACTCTGCCTCTGACATCTCTGCTGTTATAAATGCAGTAGCGTGGCTATCGTCGATAAACTCAATGTCCTTGAAGCTCTGGGTTGCGGCGCTTCGTGCGCTTTCGCCCTCTATGCGGACATAGTATTTTGAAGTGAATGCAGACATATCCGCAACAGCTTCCTCCCCTGCATCATCCCAGCCGATATCGCGGCGCTTATCTGCGTGAACAACTGCGTCGATAACGTCTGCAGAAACTGCGCTTGCTGTCGGATACTTACCTGCGCCCGGACCGTAGAACATGGTGTCACCCACCATATTTCCGTGAACCATGATGCCGTTGAAAACATCCTCAACAGATGCAATCGGAGATGATTTCGGAACAAGATGCGGACCGACGTATGCAAATACCTTTCCGTCCGGTGCAAGCTTTGTTCTTCCGAGAAGACGGATAACCATACCTGCCTTTCCTGCAAGGCGCACATCGTCAAGCGTTACCTTTGTGATTCCCTCAGCCTTGACATAATCGGGATATATATGTCTGCCGAAAGCAAGGGATGCAAGAATACAAATCTTGCGGCAGGCATCGTGTCCTTCAATATCCGCGCTCGGATCACGCTCGGCATAGCCCATTTCCTGAGCCTCGGAAAGCGCCTTTTCAAATGTGAGCCCCGCCTTTATCATACGGGTAAGGATGTAGTTTGTGGTTCCGTTGAGAATACCGTAAATCTCGTCAATTTCGTTTGCGGCAAGGCACTGTGCAATCGGACGGAGAACCGGAATACCTCCGCCGACAGATGCTTCAAAGAGATAGTTTACATTCTTCTCCTTTGCAATCTGCAGAAATTCCGCGCCATGCTTTGCAACAAGCTCTTTATTTGAGGTTATAACGCTTTTCCCTGCAAGAAGCGCACGCTTTGTGAAATCATACGCCGGATTCGTTCCTCCGATGGTCTCAACAACAACAGATACCTCCGGGTCATTTTCGATAATCCCGAAATCCTTTACAAACTTCCCGGCGTTTTTGTCCTGCGAGAAATCACGGATATCAACAATGTATTTTACCTCGATCGGCTCGCCTGCCTTTTTGGCAATGGACGCTGCATTTATTTCAAAGAGGTCAACAACACCGGAACCAACCGTGCCATAACCTAAAACAGCAATTTTTTTCATGATGTATCTCCTTTCTTATTGTCCTGCAAGAGGCCCGAATGAAATAACGCCCGGAAGCTCCATCGCCTGTTCAATAAAGCCGTCCATATTCGTTTTCATATTTTCCGTCTCTGCCGATATTGTAACCGGCGCGCGGCCTCCGCTCGGTATAGTCTGATATATGGTAAGAATATTCGCGCCGTTTGCGGCAAAATGGGTGAGAATGCGGGACAGCACCCCCGGCTCATCACGCAGAAGCATACTGAACGTGATGATGCGCCCAAGCGACATATCGTTAAACGGGGAGATAAGGTCTTTATACTTATAAAACGCGCTTCGGCTGACACCCGCAAGCACCGCCGCCTCATTCACCGTTTTTACCCGCCCCTGAGAGAGAAGTTCCTTTGCCTTCACGGTTCTTATCAAAACCTCCGGCAGTGCGGAATCTTCAACAATATAGTATTTGTGATTATCCTGCACTCAAATCCCCCTCTCGCGGTCATTTGTTTTTGCAGCACGGATATTATCATACCATATTTTTTTTCGCAATTCAAGTAAAATCTTAAATTTTCAGCGATTTTTTAAATTTTCATCAATATGCCAAAAAAATCCTTTTATTTGCACGCGAAATGATATATAATAATGAAAGAAATACATCAAAGGCAGGTGACCGATATGCCGGAAAACAGGCATCTTCGTCTTTTTCTCTCTCTTTTATATATTGCGTTGGGGCTTCTTGCGCTGTGGTTTGTTTTTAACTATGCGCTCGGCTGGCTTGCTCCGTTCATAATCGCCTTCATCGTATCGCGGATAATTGCGCGTCCCGCTGAATTTTTAAAGGAAAAGCTTCGTTTTCCCCGTCCCCTTGCGGCAGGACTTCTCACCGTTTTGTTTTACGGAATTATCGGAACGTCTCTCTACTTCTCGTTCTCGGCAATCATCAAAGAGCTTGTCCTTCTGTTTGAAAGATTGCGCAATCTTGATATAAACCTTGTTGTGGCAAAGCTTAACGAAATTTTCATTGATGTGCTATCCCGTCTCCCGCTCGAAACGCAGGACTTTATATACAGCAATGTTGAAAGCTGGCTTTCAAATCTCGTCTCGGCATTGCAGAACCTTATCGGTCCGGTTATTTCTTCGGCAACGAACGTTGCCGCCGCGATGCCGTCTATCCTTCTTTTCGTTATTGCGACAATCGTTTCCACATATTTCTTAAGCTGTGACTATGATATTATCCGTGCAAAGCTTGCAAACATAACTCCGATGAAGTGGAGACTGCGCTATCGCCAGACACGAGATCAGGTTTCAAACACGCTTGTAAGCTATCTTCGCGCTCTGCTTGTTCTCATCTGCATAACCTTTGTGGAGCTTGCAATCGGTCTTGCCGTGCTGAGAATTCCGAACTCCTTCCTTATAGCGGCAGTCACGGCAATAATCGATGCGCTTCCGATCCTCGGAACCGGCTGGATCTTAGGCCCATGGGCGATAATATGTCTGTTTGCAAAGGATTATTTCCGCGCAATAGGTCTTGCGGTTATTTACGCTATAATCCTCGTTGTAAGAAATATGATAGAGCCGAAAATCGTGGGGCAGCATATAGGGCTTCATCCGCTTGTAACGCTCATCGCAATGTATGTGGGGCTTAAAATGTTCGGCATTGTGGGTATGTTTATGCCGATCCCCATCGCGCTTATCAAGCAGTTTTACGAATGGGGTTATTTTGATTTTGTGAAAAAGGAAATGTAGCATACATTCAAAGGGGACCTCTTGCGGTCCCCTTTGTAACCCCACGCTTATGCCGCGCAGATTATGCAGCGGATAAATTATCGCGCTCATTATGCCGTCGATGCTAAATGGAAAACCGCGTTTTCCTCGCATCCCCGTATGCATAATTTCGCTGTAATTTATTACCGCTTGGCTTTATAGGCGGCTTTTCTGTACCGGAATGTGACTGCTTTTCAACAATGCTTTTGTTATATCTAAATTATAAAGCCCCGGAGTGGCAAATTTTATTTTGCCGCTCCGGGGTTAAAAAGAAAGGAAAAAAACGAACAATCTAAAACATATCGGGGATATCTTCGTTTCTGGCGAGGATTTCGAAGCTCTCTAAAAGC
>JAFQVE010000500.1 GCA_017408185.1 Oscillospiraceae bacterium
TAATGCATTCTCGTTTTCTTCTCCCGTGTACTTCCAGCCTGTCGGATTTCCAAAGCCGGGCATTGCACCGGGGAGAGCCGGCAATGTTACTGAACCCGCGGAAATAGCTTTCTTGCCAAGAACAGTTTTGCTTCCGTCAAAGAAGAATGCGTATTTTGTATCGTTGTTTGTCTTTCTGTATACTGCGTAGACCAGATTTCTTCCCGGTGCTACTTCAAAGGAATATTCATCCTTGTCGAAAGACACAATCTTTCGGTTTGCGCCGAGTCCAATCGCCCAGTACATAAACTCATAATCAGCACTGACCGACGGTGCGACGGGCGAATATTTCGAGTTTACTGCAACATTTTCGTTTACAACGTCATTCACAATGCTGGCACCCGTTGCAATGTCCTGTGCTACAACGGTGACAGTAGCATTTGAAGAATATCCGTCAAGTGTCTTCTCCGTATTATTCTCTGCTGTAACGCTTGTAAGTGTGTTGTAAAGTGCGCGGTCGGCGATGTAAGCTTCCTGTCGCGCCACTTCTGTTTCATCAACAACCGGAACAAGGTTTATACCGGAGATGATGAATGCTTGATATGCCTTCGTTGCCGAACTTGGTTTCGTGCCATATTCTGTTATCGTCTCATTCCCGGTAGCCGCGCCTCCGCTGTATACATTTTCCCCGACTGTTCCACTTGCGAGAGCAAGGGATTGCGTATCCAATAAAAATGCAAGGAAGTATTTCTGCCCCGCTTCAAGACTTAACACTCCGTTTTCTGTGCCACTTGTTCCATCTTTTTTTACATCGGAATACGTATCCGCGGCTGTCTGCTCTGAAAAATCAAAATATCCGATTTCATTATATCCGGCAAGAGCCTTTAAAGCCGTAGCAGTATCACCTTCTGATGTTAATGAATCGCTCATAGCAGTTGCAAAAACACTATCATACTTCGCATAGCTTACAAGAGGTGCTGCAGCAAATTTCTTGATCGAAATACCGTCTGAATTGGTTTTAAGCTGCAGGTTGTATGTACCGGTTGCACTTGCTGTAAATTCCACCACTGCCATAGGTATTCTGTCAGTCGTATTTTCATATGAATAAATACAAGCACCATATGCTGTCAAGACATTTCCTTCAGTCTCAACCGTGAAATATTTGGAATAAGTCCATCCATCTATGGTCTGTTTCGCTGTTGAAATCGCGTCGCTTATATCCTGTTCTTCTCCCTCAGATTCACTTACAGCATCAAGCTTAAAGTTTGTGAGTTGCATTGTCCATAAATTATCGGTGCCTATTTCCGCACTTTCATTTACTCCGCAAGGAACAAGAACAAGATAATAATTTTCTGCAGTAAGACCCACACGCCCGATGTAGACATCTCCACTCTTGTTGTATAAATCAATTTTTCCGATACGGTAGTTTGCGCTCATATTCTCTACGCTCTTATAGAAACTTGCCTTAGAGTTTTCCGCGTCATTGCTGTCATATACCGGAAATATATAGTCTGCCTTTGGAACAAGGTACACCTCAAGCTCTGTTGAAGTTGAGGTTGTGTTTTCTTTTACCGAAAGGCTTGCATCATAAGTGCCTTTTGATGCAGAAATCTCAAACGCAAGTGCTGCGCGTACTCCGGAAACGCTCTCTTCTCCGGGAGCAAATACAACTCCACTATTCGTTTCATCCTTTATCGTCCAGTTCAGGTA